>JANLRX010000476.1:0-3113 GCA_031362025.1 Chloroflexota bacterium | reverse complement strand
GGGACAACATGCCGATGAACGCCGGCCGCATGATGAGCGAGCTCGGCGAGGCGATGGACGACCGCACAGTCCTCTTCGACGAGTCGATCACCTCGGGCGGCTTCCTTGGCCGCTACCTCCGGTTCGATGACACGGTGCGCCACTACCGGGCGACAGGCGGCGGCCTCGGGCCCGGGATGCCCGCACCGATCGGCATCAAGCTCGCCCGCCCCGACCGGCCGGTGCTCTCGATCGTCGGTGACGGCGCGTCGTTGTACACGATCCAGGCGCTGTGGACCGCGGCCCACCACAAGATCCCGGTCGTCTGGGTGATCGCCAACAACCGCAGCTACCGAATACTTAAGTTGAACATGCTCGATTACCTGGGTGAGGGCGCCGCCGGCCGCGAGTTCGTCGAGATGGACATCAAGCAGCCGGAGCTGGACTTTTCGCAGATCGCAGCGTCCTTCGGAGTGAAGGGCGTCCGGATCGAGCACCCGGACCAGGTCGGCGACGCGCTCCGCGAGGCTCAGGCGGCCAACGAGCCGCGCCTGCTGGATATCGTCATCGACGGCGACGTGAAGTCTCGCTGGCTCTAGCCGGCGGGAAACTCTCGCGGGGTTGACGCCTCGCTTACATTTATGGAGACACGATGGACGACACTAAGAGCGAATACCGCACGGCGTACGACGCCTGGATGGGGCATCTGACCGAGCTCCACAGCGTACTACTGGAAGGAAAACGGCTGGACCCGGTCAAACTCAAAGGGCTGCTCAACCGTGAGGTCCGCGCCAAGGAGAAGTACGACGAAGCGCGGAAGAAATTACTCGGTATCTCCGATTAGTCACCTTATCCGATGAAAACTACCCGTATCTGCAACTCGCGCACGCACGTTTCACCAACAAGATGCGTACTGCAGTCTGGAGCATTAGCCTGACCAGGTCCGTCGACGACACCAGGGTCACAGAGGCGGAAGCCGACTCTTCGGAGACGAAACCGGAGGTCGCCGCTGAGTGGGAGCTTGTCCGGCGCGCCCAGCAGTACGAGGACGACGCGATCCGCCAGCTGTACGAGATCTACTACCCCAAGATCTACAACTACGCCTTCATGCAGATGGGCGACGTTCACGCGGCCGAAGATCTCGCATCCGACGTCATGCTCAAGATGATCGAGTCGATGCAGAGCTACAAGTTCCGGGGTCTGCCCTTCGGCGCCTGGGTCTTCCGCATCGCCCGCAACCGGCTCATCGACCTCCACCGCCGCCGCAAGCGCCGCGGCGAGGTCGACCTCAGTGAGACGCTTTCCACCGCTCTGGCCAACCCCCAGGTGCTCGCCGAGCGCGCCATCGAACGTGGGCAGATCCAGGTCGCGCTCAAGCACCTGACCGACGAACAGCGGCAGGTCATCGTGCTGAAGTTCATCCAGGGCTTCGACAACCGCTCCGTCGGAAAGATCATGGGCCGCAGCGAAGGCGCCGTGAAGTCCCTCCAGCACCGCGCTCTTGGCGCACTCCGCCGCGTCCTCTACCCGGACGGTCGGGACGACCTATGAGCGTCCGTAGCTTCCACTCGATCCTGACCGATTGCCTCGAGGCGATGCGTACCGGCTCGACCGTAGAGCAGTGCCTCGAACGGTTCCCGAAGCACGCCAAGCGTCTTCGGCCGATGCTTTCCCTCGCCGAGAAGGTGAGTCGCACCCCGATGGCCGCAGTGCCGGCGGGAGCCCAGGAGCGGACCTGGCGCACCGTCAGCGACCGCGTATCCGAACTCCGCGACGGCAAGCGTGGATTTGTCATGCCGCGCGTCGGGCTGGGATTCGGTGCGTGGGTTAGGCCGGTCGCGTTTACCGCGAGCTTCGTGCTTGTGTTCACGGCCTTTGGTGGCGGCGTGGCCTACGCCTCGCAGGACGCTCTGCCGGACAGCCCGCTTTACCCCGTGAAGCTGGCGGGGGAAGACGTGCGGCTCTGGTTCGTCACTGATGACAAACGCGAGGCCGAGATCCTCCTCGACCAGTCCGAGCAGCGGATGGAGGAGATCCTGGCGATGGTGGGCGATGGCAAGCAGGTCCCCGACAACGCTCTCTCCGCCATGCAGGAGCGCAACGAGCGCGCCTCCGACATCCTGCTCGCTCACCCCGAGGAGACGACGCTCCGGGCCCGTGTCCTAACGCAAGCCCAGGAGCAGGAAGACACGCTGATCACCCTGTGGACTGCCGTCCCTGAAGACGCGCGGCCGGAGTACGCCACCGCAATGGCCCACCTGCACAACGTCCGGCTGGACGGCGGTTCCGGCAACAGCTTCGTCAGCGTCCGGCCGGAAGAGCTGACCGGCGGTATCCTCAACATCTCGGGACAGGCACTCGAGATCGGTGACGGCGTCTGGTCCGTCGGCGGCGTCGAAGTGCGGATCGATGAACGCACGATCGGCCGCAACGATCTCCAGGCCGGCACGTCCGCCAGCTTCGTCGTCGCGCGGGCCACGAACGGCCGCCTCCACGTCCTCTCGCTCGCCAGCTTCCAGAACGGACCGTCCTCCACGGGCGCGTACGTCTCCGGCGCCGTAGACGAAGTGCGGTCCGACGGCATCAGCGTCGCCGGGCAATTCATTCCCTACGACAGCAAGACACTGGAGACGTTCCCCGTAACGGTTGGCTCGCACGTGGAGATCAGCCTTCAGAACACGTCCAACGGCGTCGTCGCGAACTCGGTTGGCCCGGCTGGCGGCCCGACCCGCTCAGAGGTGCAGACGTTCACGTTCGAAGGCACGATCGAGGGGAACGTCGGTAACGGCATCACCAACTGGACGATCGGCGGTGTGAGCTTCCGCATTCCGGCCACCACGTCGTTCGACTTCCGGGGCGGTAACGCTGCTTCCGGCGCTCGCGTTCAGGTCGATGCGATCAACCGCGGCGACCAGCCGGAGGCGATCCGCATTACCGTGCTCGCCAGCCTGGACACAGCCGACACCGCGAGCATCATCGGCACCTTCGATTCGTATGACACCGACGAGGGCGTTTGGATCATCAGTGGCCTCCCCATAGTGCCACCAGAGACAGGCGAGGACCCGCCGGAAGGCGCGATTGTCTCGATCGAAGCTCACAGGCTGGGCTCAGACCTCGTCGTGAGCGATTACACC
>JANLRX010000475.1:0-1546 GCA_031362025.1 Chloroflexota bacterium | reverse complement strand
CGAGGAGCAGGGAGTGGGAACGGCCGAGCCCGCCACCGGCGCCGGTGACGATGGCGACGCGCCCGTCGAATCTAACATCAGTCAATTTGGGAAACCTCCGTGTTCTGTATACGGCGAGGCGGCTTTACTTAGCGCTCGCTCAGGCAAATGGGCCGGGGTTATTAACATACATTCGGTGGGGAAATGTCAACGGAGTAGCCAGTAAGTAGCAAGAGAGGCGAGGGAACGTCGGAGCAGGAGAACAGGGGCAGCGAGGTGGGCTGTCAACGGACGGGGAACGGAATAACGGATCGGTTGTGGCTGGGTGCGCCCAACCAGGTGTCTGGGCGAGGCGTTCGCGAACGGGGGTTTCCCCACCCCAGATCCTGCGGTCGGGCACGCATCCCGCGTCCGAGGCGATTGTGCTCGCAGGATGACAATGCGTTCATGCGGAAACGAGCGTGGGTTGCGTTGCGTCTTATAGGATGTACCTAGTCAGAGGAGTATCAGATGTCGTTAGCGAAGATTGGGCTGCCAGCGTTCGCGGGTGTACTTGTCGTCGGGGCCGTGGTCGTTACGTTGTGGATGATCGGCTCGGCGAGCGGGGAGCGGGCGAAGTTCTCCAGCCTGGAGATTGCGCCGAAGGAGGCCGATGCCTTCTTCGCGATTAACACGGACCCGACGTCGCCGCAGTGGCTGGCTGTGAACGACTCGCTGGGCGCGCTCGGCGCGAAGGACCCGATCCGCGAGGCGATCGACGAGGCGTTGGCGGAGGTGAATCTGGACTGGGAGGACGACATCCTGCCGGTGGCCGGGGATGAGGCGTTCTTCTCCGTGCCGAGCTTTGACGACGTGGACGGGAGCAGCGGCTTCGTGGCCGGGTTCCGGATCGCGGACGAGAACAAGGCCCAGGAGGTATTCGACGACTTGCGGGAGCGGGCGGAGGACGAGGGTGAGGAGCTTTCGGAAGAGCAGTACGAAGGCGTCACGATCTACTTCACTGAGAGCGTCGGATTTGACGACCTCAGTGACCTTTGTGCGGAGAACCCTGACAGCGACTTCTGCGCGGACGGGGCGGGGGACCCCATATTGACACACACAATAGGGGGTGAGGACTCCGGCGCCGTAGCACTCTTCGGTGAAGTGCTGGCGATCGGTGGTTCGACGGATGACGTGAAGTCGGTGATCGACGTGGTGCAGGGGCGGGCGCCGAGCGCGGTGGAAAACGAGCGCCTGCAGGAGTTCCGCGAGCTGCAGAAGGACGACTTCCTGATGTGGGGCTACGCGGACCTGGCGACGGTCTGGGACATCGCGGAAGCGGGTGCGGCGACGAGTATGGGTACAGACGGTGGCAGGTACGAGCCGCTGGAGACGCCGGAGCCGACTGTGACTGCGATACCGAGCGAGACGCCGGCGCCGGAGACGGGCTTCCGGGTGGTGTCGTTTGATGCGGACTACACGATCGATGATTTCGGGACGCTGTTCCTGACGGAGACGATCGCGGTGGACTTTGGTACGGCGGAGAAGCGAGGTGTCGTCCGGGACTTCGACACGCTGATCCCGTACG
>JANLRX010000433.1:0-2910 GCA_031362025.1 Chloroflexota bacterium | reverse complement strand
CGCCGCCTCCGCAACCGTCGCCCGAACTAGTCTCGAAGCCGCTTAAGACGGCCAGCGACTCGTAGGCGTCCTGTGACGTCACCTCGCCATCGCAGTCCACATCGGTCGACACGGCCTCGACGGAGCCCCCGCAGTAATAATTCCAGTCCTGGCAGCAACTCGGGATGCCACCCAGCTGACAGAGACATTCATAAGTGGTGCCTGACGGGCAGTAGCACTCGTATTCCGCTACCACATCCGGGCCTGCAGAATCTGAGCAGACGCAGGTGTAGGCGCCGCTCTGGGAAGAGAAGTCAGGGCAGCACCCTTCATCGACGGCGAAGTAGCTGATGCTGGGGCAGGGCGTCGCCTGAGGTGTTTGCGAGTCCGGGGCAATCACCCGGCAATTGGGCTCGTCGTCTTCCTCGTAGTTCGGGTCCTCCATCGGATCACCGATCTCTTCACCGTCTTCCTCCGCATCCTCGTTGTCCGGATCGTCGACGACGCCCGGGTTCTCCCCGTCGTCGCCGTCGTCATGGCATTGGTCGTACTGGTCATCATCGTCCGGTGCGTCGTCAGCCGCGCCAACGCCGGCGTTGGCCGGCGTGTAGCTCTCGACGAGCGAAATCGCGCCAAACGCGGTGACGAACATGAGGCCGAAAAGAATCAGTGCATAGCGCATGGTCTACCTCCAAAGGTAGCTGCCAAAGGGTGTTTCCTCATATATAACGCCAAAACGGCCCCAGGGGCAATCCGGAGCGCGACAGGTTACGGACCGCATTTGGGGAATAAAGAGGCCGGACGTAGCGTCCGGCCTCTTTCGGTTCTTGGTTCTAAGTTCTGGGTTCTCGCCCCCTAGTACTCCGGCATTTGCGGGGGCCCCGCCATCATCGGGGTGTCGCTCGGGATCTCCGTCACCAGCGACTCCGTCGTCAGCACGAGCGCGGCGATCGAGGCCGCGTTCTCGAGCGCCGTGCGGGTCACTTTGGCGGGGTCGATGATCCCCTTCTCGAGCATATCGCCGAAGGTGTCGTTGCCGGCGTCGTAGCCGAAGTTGATGTTCTTGTTCCGGCGCACCTCGTCCACGATCACGGCGCCTTCCTTGCCAGCGTTCTCGGAGATCATCCAGAGCGGCGCGTCCAACGCCTTGCGGATGATCTGGACGCCCATCTGCTCGTCCTCCGTGCCGGTGATCTTGCCGAGCGCGCGCTGGGCCCGGATCAGGGCCACACCGCCGCCGGGGACGATCCCCTCTTCGACGGCGGCGCGGGTGGCGGAGAGGGCGTCCTCGACGCGGAGCTTGCGCTCCTTCAGCTCGACCTCGGTGGCCGCGCCGACCTTGATCACGGCGACGCCGCCGGCCAGCTTGGCGAGCCGCTCCTGCAGCTTCTCGCGGTCGAACTCGGAAGAAGCGTCCTCGGCCTGGGCCTTGATCTGCTTGATCCGGGTCTGGATCGCCTCGTCGGAGCCGTAGCCCTCGATGATCACGGTCTCTTCCTTCGTCGAGACGACGCGGCGGGCACGGCCGAGGTCCGCCGGCTGCACGCCGTCGAGCTTCAGGCCCATGTCCTCGGTGATGAAGGTGCCGCCGGTGAGGATCGCGATGTCCTCAAGGATCGCCTTGCGGCGGTCACCGAATGACGGCGCCTTGATCGCGAGCGCGTTGATGTTGCCGCGCAGCTTGTTGACGACGAGCGTGGCGAGGGCTTCCCCGTCCACATCATCGGCGATGATCACGATGTTCTTCGTCGTCTGGAGGATCCGCTCGAGCGCCGGGAGCAGGTCCTGCACGGCCGAGATCTTCTTGTCCGTGATCAGGATGTAGGGTTCGTCGAGGACCGCTTCCATGCGGTCGGGGTTCGTCGCGAAGTAGGGGGAGACGTAACCGCGGTCGAGCTGCATGCCCTCCACGAACTCGGTCTCCATGCGGATGCCCTTGCCCTCTTCGACGGTAATGACGCCGTCCTTGCCGACCTTTTCAATGACGTCGGCGATGATTTCGCCGATCTCCTCGTCGTGGCCGGAGATCGTCGCCACCTGGGCGATCTGCTCCTTGCCGGCGACCGGCGAGGCGATCTTGCGGATCTCCGTCTTCACGGACTCAACGGCCATCTCGAGGCCGCGCTTGAGGGCCATCGGGTTGGCGCCGGCGGCCACCATCCGCATCCCTTCGCGGACGATCGCCTGGGCGAGCACGGTGGCGGTGGTGGTGCCGTCGCCGGCGACGTCGTTCGTCTTCGAGGCGACTTCGCGGGCGAGCTGGGCGCCGAGGTTCTCGAACGGGTCCCGCAGCTCGATCTCCTTGGCGACGGAAACGCCGTCATCGACGATCGAGGGGGGACCAAACTTCTTCTCGAGGATGACGTTGCGGCCGCGCGGCCCGAGGGTAACACGGACGGCGTCGGCGAGGGCGTCAACGCCGGCCTTCAGCTTGTGACGGGCCGCTTCGTCAAACAGGATTTGCTTTGCAGGCATGGTTTCTCCTTAGTAACAAGTATCCAGTAGCAAGTAGCCAGTGACTCCGAGGCCAGTTCTCTTGCTACTGGCTACTGGATACTGGCTACTTTTCTTAGGCCAGTTTGGCGAGGATGTCGGACTCTTTGAGGATCATGTAGTCCTCTTCGTCGCCGAAGACGCCGCGCGGGACGTCCTGGCCGCTGTACTTGGCGTACATCACGCGGTCGCCCTGCTTGAGGTCGATCGCCACGCGCTTGCCGTTGTCATCGACGCGGCCGGGGCCGACGGCGATGACGGTGCCGAGCTGCGGCTTCTCGCGGGCGCTGTCCGGGATCACGAGACCGCTGGCGCGGACTTCGTCCTGGCGGGTCTGCTTGACGACGACACGGTCGCCGAGGGGCACGACTTTGCTGCTGGCGCTGGCGCGCGCGGGGGCGGGCTTGGCGGCCGCCTTCGGGGCGGCCTTGGGAGCGG
>JANLRX010000401.1:0-4777 GCA_031362025.1 Chloroflexota bacterium | reverse complement strand
AATCTCGTCCGATAGCGTTCCGCGGACCAGCGTTTGGGCAGCGGCGCGGCGCTGTCGCAACTCTGTTGCCTTCTCGGTGATCTCGTCGCGGTTGCTGACGAAGTGGGTGTCGACCTTGGGCAGCGCTTCCAGCATTTGTTCGGGCGGGATGTACGTTGCGCCGGCCAGGATTACGCCGTCGGGGGTGAGGAAGGCGGTGGTCGGCCAGCCGCCCATGTTGTAGCGGGCGTTGACGTCCGGGCGCTGGTCGTTGTCCACGCGCACGGGGATGAAGTGCTCGTTGATGAACGCGATGACGCCGTCGTCCGAGTAAGACGTCTCGTCCATCACGTGGCACCAGTGGCACCACACAGCCGAGATCGCGAGCAGGAGGGGCTTGTTCTTCTCGTGCGCCTCGCGGAAGGCGTCCTCGCCCCAATCGCGCCAGTTGATCTCGTGCGCACGATTGGCCCGGGGCGAAAAGTGGAACTTCGATTCAGTCATGATTCAGTTCGGTGGCGGGATTACTTCGCGTCGGCGATCAGTTCCGCAACGATATCGTACCGCCCGAAGCTTGGGACGAGGTAAACGCCGGCGGCCTTTTCCCGACAAAGCGCGATCAGGTCGCGGGCCATAGCCTGACCTTCGCGCGGGCCGTTGGAGTCGCCCGCTTTGCTCATCCGGTCGCGGACGGCTTCCGGCAGGCGCATGCCGGGCACTTCGTTGTGCAGGAACTCCGCGTGGCGAGAGTTGGCCAGCGGCAGCACGCCGACCATGATCGGGCGCCCGAACTTGGCGGTCTTGTCGAGGAAGTTTTCCAGCACCTTCTCCTCGAACACGTTCTGGGTCATGAAGAAGTGCGCGCCGGCTTCGACCTTGCGGCGCATGAGGCGGAGTTCCGTTTCCAGCGGGTCAGCGTTGAGGTTGGCCGAGCCGCCGATGAAGAACTCTGCCGGCTTGCCGATAGATTTGCCTGCGAAGTCCACGCCGTCGTTGGCCAGCTTGAGGAAGCGGATGAGGCCGACGGCGCTGACGTCCCAGACGCCGACGATGTCCGTGTATCCGCCGAGGGACGGCGGGTCGCCACGGAGGCAGAGGATGTTGCGGATGCCAAGCACATGCGCGCCCACCATGTCGGAGTGGATGGCCATCGCGTTGCGGTCGCGGGTGGTGTAGTGCATGACGATGTCGACGTCCAGCTCTTGCTTCAGGAGCACGGACATCGCGAGCGGGGACATGCGCACCTTGGCGGTCGGGCTATCGCCTACGTTGATGGCGTCGGCGCCAGCGTCCCGCAGCAGCCGCGCGCCTTCCAGCGCCCGAGCGGGGCTCAAGCCGTGCGGCGGGTCCACCTCCACGGTCATCACGAACTGGCCCGCCTCGACCTTGGAACGGAACCCATCGACGGGCACGCTGCGGCCGCGCGGGGTGGTGGCAGCGCCTGTCGGGGCGCTTACGGCATCGGAAACGGGTGCGTCGTCCATATTGAAGTTAGCTTACGGGAGGGGGTAGGGGCGGGCAACCGGCAGCAAGAGAAAAGGCCCGGAGCTTTGCGACTCTGGGCCTTCTTACTTCGAGTTCTAAGGCGCTAGTGGCAGGCTTTGGCCTGGCCACCGCCGTCGGCGGTCTGGAAAGAGGTGCCGCAGGCGCAGGACTTGACGGCGTTCGGGTTGTAGATCGTGAAGCCGGCCTTCATCAGGTCGTCGACGTAGTCGATCTCGGCGCCTTCAAGCAGCGGTGCGCTGTCGGGGTCCACGACGAGGCGTACGCCCTGGTCGTCGATGATCAGGTCGTCGTCCTCGACGTCGCGAGCCAGCGCCATGCCGTACTGGTAGCCGGAGCAACCGCCACCCACCACGAAGACGCGCAGGCCGGTGTCTTCCGGCAGGCCCTTCTCGGTGAACATGGCCTTGGCCTTTTCCTTCGCCTTGTCAGTTACGTTGATCATCGGTCACCCCTTAAAGAAAGCGATTGGTTCGCATATCTCATTCTGACAGAAACGCCCGCGCTTGTCATCCTGTGATGCCAGTCACTGCCCTATCTGAAAGAAATCGCAAAATAATGGCCAGGCAGCCTCTTTACGAATTTCTAGCAAGTGCTAGAATAGCGGCAACGGAGGGCATTTTTATGACCACTGAGAAGCTTGATACTAACCCCCCACCAGCCCCTGCACCGACGGACTGGTCCGCTGATTACGACATCTTCGACCCTGGCTACATCAAGAACCCGTTCCCGATCTGGGACGAGATCCGCAGCGGGGAGTGCCCGATCGCGCACACGGACCGCTGGCTCGGCTCCTGGATGCCGACGAAGTACGCCGACCTCTTCAAGATCGCGCAGGACTGGGACCACTTCTCCTCGCGAGAGGTGCTCGTCGCACCGTTCGGCGCCAAGGGTGCTTACGGTGAGGTCACGCCGATCGCCGAGGCCACAGACTTCCCGGACGTGGCGGCCCCGCCGATCACGTCCGACCCGCCCGAGCACACCTGGGCCAAAAAGCTGCTGCTTCCGCCGTTCTCGATGAAATCGGTCGCGAAGTGGGAAGAAGAGACGCGCGCCCACTGCCAGGAGCTGATCGACGCCTTCATCGACAGGGGCACCGCCGACGCTGCCGCAGAGTACGCTCAGCAGATTCCGCCGTTCGTCATCGCCAGCATGCTAGGCGTACCGACGACGATGACGACCGACTTCGTGTCATGGACACGCAAGCTGCTGGAGTTTGGGTTCATGGACCCGGAGAACGCGCTCGAGGCGCGCACGCAGCTCCTGACGTTCCTCTGGGGCCAGATCCAGGACCGCAAGGCGGACCCGAAGGACGACCTGCTGACCTACCTCGTCCAGACCGAGATCGACGGCCAGCCGGCGCCCGACACGCACGTGCTGGGCACCTGCCTGCTGCTCGTGCTCGCCGGCATCGACACCACTTGGAGCTCGATCGGCTCCGCGCTCTGGCACCTCGCGCAGAACCCGCAGGACCGCGAGCGCATCATCAACGACCCAGAGATCATCAACTCCGCGGTCGAGGAGTTGCTCCGCGCGTACTCGCCGGTCACAATGGCCCGTGTAGTCGACAAGGAGCAGGTCGTCGAGGGCCGCGAGATGTGCCCCGGCGAGAAGGTGATCATGAACTTCCCCGCTGGCAACCGAGACCCTGACGTCTTCCCGGACCCGGACAAGGTGATCCTGGACCGGGCGAAGAACCCCCACATCGCATTCGGCGTTGGCATCCACCGCTGCGCAGGCTCCAACCTGGCGCGGATGGAGATGAAGGTCGCGATCGAAGAGTGGCTGAAGCGCATCCCAGACTACCGCCTGGCGGACCCGGAGAAGGTCACGTGGGCGGGCGGTCAGGTGCGTGGACCCCGTCACCTCCCCGTGGTGTTCCCCTGATGAAGATTCACGTTGAGCAGGAAAAATGCCAGGGCCACAACCGCTGCTTCGTCGTCGCGCCTGATCTCTTCGAGCTAGATGACTTCGGCTACGCGCACGAGGTGAACGAAGGCGTCGTCCCCGCGGGTGAAGAAGAGAAGGCTCGCCTCGCCGTCGTGAACTGCCCGGAGCAGGCGATCTTCATCACCGAAGACGACGGCACCCCGATCGCCACGTCCTAGCGTCGCGCTAGGCGTCGACGCCGATGGAGCGCAGGTCGGCCGCGAACTGGTCGTAGCCGGTGAAGTGGAAGCCGTGCATCCCGATCACACTCGCCGCCTCCGCGTACGCCTTCACGTCGTCGGTGAACACTGAGACTTCCGGCTCCACTCCCGCCTCTCCGAGCGCGTGATGGAAGATGCCGGCGTCGGGCTTGGCTATCTGGATGTCCCCTGAGCCGACGAAGACGTCGAACAGCGGCAGCATCTCCGGCTTGTCGGCTTTCAGACGGTCCATCAGCCCGGGAATTGTGTTGGAGATGATGCCGGTCAGGTAACCGGCCGTTCGTAGGCGCGCGACGAGCGCCATCATGTCCGGGTTGAGCGGGCGCTCCGACTTCTCGTAAGCCGCGAGCGTCTCGTGCGCCCGGTCCTCGCCGAGGCTCGCGACGGCAGCCGTGCGGATAGAGTCGCGCCACTCGGCTTCGGTGCAGGCGCCGATCTGGAAGTCCCTGTAGCGGCTGTCCCGGTAGAGGAAGTTGAACAGGGTCCGCGGTTCGAGGTTCAGGCGCTCTTCGAGAGCCTTGTGGTCGATCCCGTCCATGAACTGCAGGAGGACGCCGCCGAAGTCGAAGAAAACAGCTTTGATAGTCATGCGCCTATCCTAGCGCGGACTCTGCGTAGGGGCGAGATGGTTGTTGCGCTTCTCGGACAACGCAACGATCCACGCAGCGAGGAACAACGCAAATGGGAAGAAGTCGAATGGATTCAGTCCGGCTGCGCCCATAAGCGCAAACCACGCGAACACTAGCGCATAGAAGCCCAGGATCCATCGATACGCCCTCTCGAACCTGAGGGCGACTATCAATCCGAGACCGAGAACACCAAAGAATCCCAAGACCCACACGAGTCCCGCCACACTAAAACCAGCCACGATCAAACCGTAGGCAAACCAGCCACAAATGCCGCTCAGCCAGGCAATTGACGCGATGATCGCGGAGAGCCTTGATGACATCACAACCCCGGATACTTATGCGCTATGGGCAGGCGGCGGTCTCGGCCGAAGGCTTTGGGGGTGATCTTGACGCCGGGGGGTGACTGGCGGCGCTTGTACTCGTTGCGGTTGATCATCTGGATGGTGCGCAGCACCGTCGCCTCGTCGAAGCCGAGGGCGACGATATCTTTGGCGCTGCGGTCGTTCTCCACGTACT
>JANLRX010000369.1:0-2519 GCA_031362025.1 Chloroflexota bacterium | reverse complement strand
AGCTTGTCGATATTCTCGCGTCCGGCCTCGCCTGACTCCTCGTTTGCGTCGTGGGCAAGCGAGGAGAGAAGAGAGGCGTCGATCAAGGACCCGCCCGCATGCACCATCTTGACGGCCTGTATCAGGACTTCCCGCGTTGATCCCTTCATCAGGTAACCGGTGGCGCCCGCGTCGATCGCCCGGCGGATGTACCGGCGTGAATCATCGCCCGTTACGATGATCACAGAGACCTCGGGCATCTCACGCTTGATCTCTTCGGTTGCCACAAGCCCGTCGATGTCTGGCAGGTTCACGTCCATCAGGATTACGTTCGGGGACAGCTGGTGCGCGAGCTCCACGCCGGCGGTGCCCGTCGCGGCTTCCCCCACGACCTCGATGCTCGGGTCGTTGAGCATCGCGCGTGCGCCCGCCCGCACGAGCGGGTGGTCATCTACGACAAGCACGCGGATTGGTTGGGCCTCTTCACTGCCGGCAGCATGGATCCTCGCATCTTCCGCTCGGTCGGCGATGGCTTAGCTTCCTTCTACCTCGGGACTCTCGTCCAGGGTCAGGCGATAAACTCGCGCTGAGAAATCGACACTATAACGTCGATTAATCGGACGACCATGCTCTCCAGTAGCCCCTTTCAAATCACAGACAGAAGGACGCTCCAAGCGTCTGTTAATGATGTTATCCCTTTAGCGCTGGCGAAGATTGAGTAAATGTACCCATAAGTGTAAATGTATTACTCGATTAGCCCTTCCCGCAGTGCCCGAACGCTCGCGTCAGTCCTCGAAGAGGCGCTCATCCTGGCGAGAATGCTGGTGACGTGGTTCTGCACGGTTCGCGGGCTTATCCCCAGGACCTCGGCTATTTCGCGGTCATGCTGGCCTCGTGCCATTAGCTGCAGCACGGTCAGTTCGCGGAACGTCAGGCCGTAGGGATTGGCGCTGACGCGGCGTTCAACGCTGGCCTCGATGTCTTCTCTGAGCCGGCTGGCCGCTTCAGCGGCCTGTTTCCGTTCCGTGATGTCGCGCGAGACGGTCGCATTGCCAATCCGCTTTCCGCCGGCATCCAGGATCGGCGCGACCGTGAGCGCGATGTGGATGGTGGTGCCGTCTTTTCGCAGCCGCACCGTTTCGATGTCGACGGTTTCGCCCGCGCGCACCTTCTCCTGTATGGCCTTGAACTCCTCAATTCGGTCCTTCGGAATGTAATTGGTGACCGCTTCGCCGAGGGCTTCGGCCTCCGTATAACCAAAGATTCGTTCCGCCGACGGCGTCCAGCTCGTTACCCGGCCCTCGAGGTCTGTGCTTACGATCGCATCGTGTGAGGCATGAACGACCGAAGCGAGAAGGGAAAGCGCTTCCTCTTTGCGGATGCGGTCCGTGATATCCCGGGCGACCGCCGTGTTTCCCACGCGTTTGCCACTCGCGTCGAAGATTGGGGCCACGGTCAGCGCGACGTGCACAAGGCTCCCGTCTTTCCGCAGGCGCTCTGTCTCATATTCAACCGCCTCGCCGCGGCTGATTCTGTCTCGCACCGCGCGGAACTGCTCCAGGTGACGGCTCGGAACTGAACTGGCGTGAACGCCTCCAATCGCCTCCGCTGCGGTGTGGCCGAAGAGTCGCGCCGCGGCAGGGTTCCAACTGGTGATCCTTCCGTCGAGGTCCGCGCTGACGATGGCGTCGTGGGACGCATTGACCACCAATTCGAGAAGGGAAACCGCTTCCTCCTTGCGGATGCGGTCCCCAATATCGCGCATGACCGACATGTGCAGGCCCGGCACAACGTTTGCCGTCGCGTAGTACTCAACGCGGACGGGTGAGCCGTCCTTCCGGACGAGAGCTATTTCGCCTTCGACTTTACCGGTCGCGCGGAACGCGTCGAAAAACGCCTGGCGGTTTTCAACGTCCATCGCGTCCAGAGCGCTGCGTTGGAATAGCTCATCGCGGGAGTATCCGAGCAGCGCGAAAGCGGCGGAATTCGCGTCAACGTAGCGCCCCTCGTCGTCGACGATAAAAATTGCGGCGAGGCGGCTTTCGAAGATGGCCTTATACCGATCGCTGGTCTCCTGCACCTGTTGGGCCGCAAGCGTCTCGTCAGTGATGTCACGCGCCGCTCCGTAGAAGCGTGTTACTCGTCGCGTCTTCCCGCCGGCAACCGGCTGGAACGAGGCACGCAGGTACCTGACTTCGCCTGTTGGTGTCACCATCCGGTACTCCCCGGAGACTGGTTTCCCCGCCCGGACCTGCACCATCAGGTCAGCCACTACTGGAATGTCATCGGGGTAGACAACAGCCTGCCATGGCTGGGTGTTCAGCTCCTCTACCGTGTACCCTCTCGCCCTGGGAGCTGACCAGTCGACGATTATGCGGCCGTCCTCGAACACGCGTCCCATCCACACGAAGTCAGAAGTGAGAAAGGCGAGCTGTTCAAAGTCGCCGGCGGATGGCCTCTCCAGGGCGACGCCAGAGCCATCACAGTCTCGTTCGGGCAAATCTCCACCGCCACCGTTGGCTGCGGCCGCTTGAGCTGGC
>JANLRX010000335.1:0-3454 GCA_031362025.1 Chloroflexota bacterium | reverse complement strand
CTTGGACGACGTGGCCGACGACGACGAACTCGGGGGTCATCGAATGGTGAATAGTGAATAGTGAAGGGTGAAACGCGGAGTCATGGGGCGATTATGCACTTCGACAGGTTCCCTCCGCAGGCGGGCAGGCAGTTGTGCAGTCGCTGCGGCGACGGGCCCTTCGACCCAGACGGGCAGAGCAGGCTCAGGATGAGGTGGTGCTGGCTCAGCCGCGGTATTGGCGGTCGTACCCGCCGCCGCTATCGCCACCACCACCGTAGCCGCCACCTCCGCCAAAGCCACCTTCACGGTCGCCGCCGCCGCTGTTGCCTCCGCCGCCACGGTAGGGTCCGCGGCCACCACCGCCGCCTCCGCCACCACCACGGGGCCGGATGACGACTTTGCGTTCGTCGCCCATGCCAACGGAGCCGGTCTGGACGGCGTTGTCGTTGGAGAGCGTGAGGTGGATGATGCGGCGCTCGTTGGCGGGCATCGGCTCAAGGGTGATGGGTCGTCGGGAGGTACGGACGCGGTCCGCCATGCGCTTGGCCAGGTTCTGCAGCGTCTCTTCGCGGCGGCGGTGGTAGTGCTCAGCGTCCACCGTGACCAGCACGCGACTGCTCATCTTCCGGGTGACCATGACGTTGACCATGTACTGCACGGCGGCCAGCGTCGATCCGCGGCGGCCGATCAGCAGCCCCAGGTCCTCACCGTCGATGTCGAGCACGGCGCTGGCGCGGCCGAGGCCATCGGCGGCGGTTTCCGGCTCGCGGACGACAACTTCGGCTTCGATGCCCATCTTGGCGATCAGTTCGCGGAGGAAGTCGGCGGCGGCGACCACTTCTTCGGAGTCGAGGTCTTTCAGCTCGACATTGGGGTCGGCCATCAGCTCTTCGGGCATCGCCTCTTCTTCGGCGTCGGGCATGCGGCGCCCGGTGCCCTCCTCAAGAGCGGTTACGCGCACACGCGCCTGCTCACCACCCAGGCCGAACAGCCCCGGCTTACCCGCCGTGAGTACTTCTATGCTTACCTCGTGCCGCTTTAGGCCGAGCTCTTCGAGGGCGATGTCGATCGCTTCATCGACGCTTTTTCCGCTTACCTCTACGCTTTCCGCCATATTCAGACCTCGCTTCTCCTGGAGCCGAAATGTCCGGCTCGTGTTGTGATGCATCAGAATCCGGCACCTCGATCGCGTCGGGTTCGATCGGGCCGTCGCGCCGCTTGCTGCGGGCGGGCGTGGCACCGGGAGCGGGCACGGGATCGGGGGGCATGGGCAAGAGCTGCTTCCAGCTCAGGATGCGCTTGCCGTAGACCCAGTAGCTCGCGAACAGGCTAAAGATGTTGGAGACGACCCAGTAGACGCCGACGCCGCTGGGCAGGTTGAGCGTGATGAACATCAGCATCATCGGCATCATCCACGTCATCATCTGCTGCTGTTGCTGCTGCTGGGCGCTGGCGGTTGGGGTGACGCTGAGCCGCTGCTGCACGTAGGTGCTGATACCGACAAGCAGCGGCAGGAGGAACGTGTTGTCGGGGTGGCCCAGGTCCATCCAGATGAAGTGCTGGTTGAGCGGGATCTGCTCCTGGATGATGCCGAGCGGATACAGCCGTCCCGAAAGGCTGATCAAGCTTTCCGGGCTGCCGCCGACGAGGTGCACGAGCGCCCGGTAGAGCGCCATGAACACGACCATCTGGATGACGAGCGGCAGGAAGCAGCCGAGCGGGTTGATGTTGTTCTCTTTGTAGAGCCGCATCATCTCTTCCTGGCGGCGCTTCGGGTCCTTGTACTTCTTCTGGAGTTCCTGCGTCTCGCCCTGAATGGCCTGCATCGCTTTCGTGGATTCGAGCTGGCGGATCGTGAAGGGGATAGTGGCCAGGCGGAGGGCGATCGTGAAGACGATGATCGCGAGGCCGAACTGGCCCATCGTGAGGATATTGATCAGCACGAGAGCGTTGATCAGCGGGTTGATGAAGAGGATCGTCCACGGGTCTTTGCCCAGCGTGATCATGACGAGCACGGTGACGAAGACAAACAGCACAACGATCGCCGTTTTCGGCAGGCCGCGTCGTCCGGCCGGCGTGGGTGCCGCGGTCATCCGTTCACCACGATCTTCGGGAGGCCGGCGTTATCGATAACAATGACGTCACCGCTACGGGTAACGATGAACACTTCACCGTCGACCACCACCGCGTCGGCGAACACTTTTTCATCAAGCACTGTTGGACCCCAGTTCGCCTGTCCGGTCGCGGGGTCGAGGCTGTAGACGTCTCCGACTTCGTTCACCACGATCACAGCGTCGCCGGTCCAGGCGGCGGCGCCGCGGATCTTCTCTCCGGTATCGAAGGACCAGAGTTCGTCACCGGTCTCGGGATCGAGGGCGTAGACCTTGCCGTCGAGGTTAGTGGCGTAGATGCCCGTCTTATCGACGAACGGCTGGCCCCAGAACCAGTTCCCGGCCTTGAAGGACCAGAGTTCGTCGCCGGTTTCGGTGTCCAGCGCATAGAGCTTCTTTCCGATGCCGCCGGCCACGATCATGCCCGGCCCCTTTGTGTCGCCGCTCGGGGAGGTGAGGAGCGCAGCGGGCGCGTCGAACGGGCTGTCCCAGATCGGCTCCAGCGTTTCGAGGTCGAGCTTCCAGACTTCGCCGTCCATCGTCGTCTGGTACACTGCGTCTTCGGCGAGCAGCGGCGTGCCCCAGAGGTCTCCCGCGGAGAAGCGCTTGATTTCGGCGCCGGTCTCGGGGTCCACCAGGTACAGGTAGCCGTCGCTTGAAGGGACGTACAGGCCAGCCTCGCCCAGCACCACCCCACCGATGATCGGGTCGTCCGTCCCGAACTCCCAGGCGCAGGTGCCGCCGTCCTTGTTCACGGCGTAGGCGCTGCCGTTGTAGGCGCCGATGTAGATCATCTCGTCGCCGATCGCGGGGGCGCCGTAGATGCCGTCGAGGTTGTGTTCTTTGCTATCGTCCTGACCGCAGGCGAACTCTTTGTCCGCGGGGAACTCCCAGAGCTCCGCGTAGTTCTCGGGGTCGAGCGCGGAGATCTTGCCGCCGTTGAGGCTCGCGTAGAGGGTGTCTTCAGTCTCCACCGCGGGCGCCCAGCCATCGGGCTTCTCGACGCGGGCGCAACCCGCGAGCAACAGCACGAAGACCGCGAGCGGCAGGACGACGCGCACCGAGACGGCACGAGGCATCTCCATCAAGGCACCGGGTCGATTCCGCCCCGGTTGAACGGGTTGCAGCGTAGCAATCGCCATCCAGTGAGCGCGAAGCCCTTGAGGATGCCGTGCTTCTCGAACGCTTCGTAGCCGTAGTGAGAGCACGTGGGCTGGAAACGGCAGCCGGCGGGAAGCGTCGGCGAGATGTTCCGCTGGTAGAAGCGGATCGCCCCGAGCGCGGCGCCCTTCATCACGATTGCGCCGCCTTCGTGAGGCCAGCGCGCCCGAACAAACGGGCGGCGGATGCGCGCAGGTCGG
>JANLRX010000332.1:0-7218 GCA_031362025.1 Chloroflexota bacterium | reverse complement strand
CCGGCACAGCTCGACGCACTCGTCGCAGATGTAGACGGCACCGGGTCCGGCGATGAGGCGCCTGACCTGGTCCTGGTTCTTGCCGCAGAACGAACAGTTGTACGTTACGCGGTTGGTCCCGCTGCCGCCGCTTCCACTCGTGCTCTTGGGAGGCATTGGACTAGCTCTTCGCTCCGGCGCCGACAACGGACAAGCCCTTAGCCGGCTGGAGGATCTCGTCGATAAGGCCATACTCCTTCGCCTGCGTGGTGTCCATGAAAAAGTCGCGGTCGGTGTCGCGGATGATGTTCTCTATGGACTGGCCCGTGTGGCGGGCGAGCACTTCGCGAATGAGCTGGTTTTGGCGCAGCACCTCGCGGGCGTGGATCTCGACGTCAGTGGCCTGGCCGCCGACGCCGCGGATGATCGCCTGGTGGATGTGGATCGTGCTGTTGGGGAGGGCGTAGCGCTTGCCCTTGGTGCCGGCGCCGAGGAGGACCGTGCCCATGCTGGCGCAGCTACCCACGCAGATCGTGGCCACGTCACACCGCATCAACTGCATCGTGTCGTAGATTGCCAGACCGGCGCTGACGACACCACCGGGAGAGTGGATGTACATGTTGACATCCTTTTCCGGGTCCTCGCGGTCGAGGTAGAGGAGCTGGGCGATGATGACGTTGGCGACCTGGTCGTCGATTGGTGTGCCGAGGAAGACGATACGCTCCTTCAACAGCAGGGAGAAAATGTCGAATGCGCGTTCACCGCGGGCGCTAGTCTCTACAACGTACGGGATGATGTTCTTCACGTCCGGGTTCACGATGCCTCCTGTTCGGACTTCTGCTTTTTTGCGGTTGTCTTGGTCCTGGCCTTTTCAGGCACGTTTTTCTTGGCCGGCTTGACGCCGTCTGTCTGGCTCGTTATCTCTACCAGTTTATCCATTGTCTTGCGGGTTAGCAGCGACCGCGCGAGCGATGACCGCGCTTCAGGCGACTGGAAGATCTGCCGGTAGCGCTTGCCCTGCTCCTCGCTGCCGGCGCTGGCCTGGACGATTAGCTTCTCAATCTCCTCGTCCACATCGGCGTCATCTACCGGGATGCTTTCGTCAACGGAGAGCTTGCTGAGGGCAAGAGAGCGCTTTACACGCTCCGTGGCAGTAGGGCGTAGAGTCTCACGGGCGTCTTCGGGGGTCTGCTTGGTAAGTTCGAGGTACTTGTCGACCTCCATGCCGAAGTTACGGGCCTGATCTTGCAAGAAATGGTCGATCTCGCGCTCGACGAGAACCGGCGGGTACTCCATCGTCGCGGCGTTCTCGACGAGTGCGGTCAGCGCAGCCTCGCGGTAGACGTCTTCGGCGTTGGATTCCAGCTTCTCGCGCATGTCGTCGCGGAGACGGTCGCGGAGGGCCTGGATAGACTCGAATCCTTCACCGACCTGCTTGGCCAGCTCGTCATCGGCGTCGGGCAGGCGCTCTTCTTTCACTTCTTTGACGAGAGTATGGATGATCGCGGGCTTGCCTGCGATCGCTTCGCCGGCGTCTTCGGGGACGGTGACGGTGATCTCCTTCGCCTCGCCCTTCTTCGCGCCGGCGATGCCTTCGACGAACCCGGGCAGGAGCACCGGGCGGTCGGCGTGGAGGTGCAGTTCGACGTCTTCGTCCTTGTACACCTCGTTGCCTTCGACTTCGATGTGCACGTCGCCGCGGATGATGTCGCCGGCCTGGACCGGGCGATCGACGGGTTCGTGGACGGCGTAGCGACGGCGGAGCTCATCGAGTGAGTTTTCGACGTCCTTCTCGTCCACTTCGACGGGGTCGCGTTCGACACGGACGGACTTGTAGTCGCCGAGATCGATCGTGGGACGGACGGGCACGGTAGCCTTGAAGGCAAGTGGCTCAGCGGTCACGAGCTCGATGCTCGGCTGGCCGATGGCGTCGATCTCTTCGTCTTCGAGCGCCTTGTTATAGGCCTCGGGGACGGCGATGTCGATCGCTTCTTCGAGGATGCGGCCGCGGCCGATGTGGCGTTCGAGCATGGGACGCGGTGTCTTGCCCTTACGGAAGCCGGGGATCTCGACGCGCTGAGCGAGCTTTTTGTAGGCACGATCCATCGACCGCTCCATCTGGTCCGGGTCCAGCTCGATTTCGAGCAACACCTGGCTCTCAGGAAGCTTCTGCGTAGATACTTTCACGCATTCGATTGTAGCATGGGGCTTCCGCCTCGAACGATGCCTCTGGCACCCCGAAAACTACGTGAAACCGGGCGTTAGTCGCCGGGATGAGCCCCGAAGTCGGCACGGGTCTGTTCCATCACGTACTCGTGCTCGCCGCTATCCAGCACGAACACGGTCTTCACATGGCGGAAGCCGGCCTTTTCGTACGAGCGGACCGCTCGCTGGTTGGCCGGTTCAGGGGCGATGATCGCTCGCTCAGCACCCGGGCGCACGAACACGACATCCGATAGGAAGCGGTGGAGGACAGCGGTGCCGACGCCGCGGCCACGATGCGCGTCCTCGCCGATCAGGAGGTCGATGCCGATAGCGTCGTTATCGTAGGCGAGGGTGGCCGCGTACCCAGGGTAGTCACCGAGACGGTAGTCCTGGATGTACCCGATTAGCGCGCCGTCCAGCAGCATGGCGTACGGAGTCGTCGGGGTCTGGCCGTGGATGCGCGGGGTGTAGTGTTCCCTTACCTGTTCCAGCGTCGGGTTGCGGGCGTTCTCGACGCCGAGCCCGTACCAGGCGGCCACGTCGGGGTTGTTGAGCCAGCGGTGCAGGTCCGGCAAGTCGTCCGCGGTCATCCGGCGGAAGGTGATGGACTCGGGCATCGGGCCGCTCAGTAGTAGGACTCAGGGGGAGAGCCATCGCCGGGCGTGACCAGGTCCTTTTCGAGGAGCAGCATGTCGCGGAGGGGGATGCCGTCCTGGCCGAGCGCTGGCACTTCGGGTTTGACGGCACGGACGCGGTCCATCCCGTCGAGTTCCACCTTCACGAGACGGTAGCCGCGGCGGACGTAGAAGGAGACGGCGCGAAGGTTGTCGTTGGTCGTGCCGATGGTCACTGTGCGAACGCCGTGCTTGCGCAGTTCGGCTTCGGCGCCATCGAGCAGGCGGCCGCCGATGTGCCGGCCTTGTTGGTACGCATCGACGCTGACGATCTCCGCCGTCTCGCCGTCGATATGCCAAACGACGAGGCCCTGGACGTCGCCCCACTCGTCGCGCCAGACAAGACCGTGGAGATCGGCGTCTTCGAGGTAGGTGGTGACGGGCGTGATCACGGGCCAGCCCCACAGTTCGCCGAGATGGCGGCGGATGTAGTCCTGGTCGACGGGTTCGAGTCTTCCTTCCATGCCGCCCGCGATTGTATCTTGAAAGCGCCAATCACCAGAAGTAATTACGCCCCGAGAGAGGAGCCCCCGAATGACTCACACCCCAGACTTGTCCGGAAAGACAGCAGTTGTGACTGGCGCATCCAGCGGCATCGGCCGAGCAATCGCCGAGAAGCTTGGCGCCGCCGGTGCCCATGTTTATCTCGCCGGCCGCACGCTTGACGCGATGCAGGCGTCCCAGTCGAAGATCGAGGCGGCAGGCGGGAAAGCGACACCCGTAGTTCTCGAAATGCGGGACGTCGCGCAGGTACAGGGGCTGGTCGAGCGCGCGGCGAAGGAGACCGGGCGCCTCGACATCATGGTCAACAACGCCGGTGTCTCGTTCCCGACGAAGATCACCGAAGCGGACCCCGAAGAGTGGAAGGCGATGTTCGAGACGAACGTGGTAGCGCTGCTTACCGGCTGCCAGGCCGCGGTGAAGGCGATGCGGGCGTCGAAGTCGGAAGGTCACATCGTTAACATCTCCAGCATTGCGGCGCAGCGCCCCGACTCCGGCGTTTACGGTGCGACGAAGCACGCCGTGAACTGCATCTCGAACACTCTGCGCGGGGAGCTTGAGGGCGACACGATCCGCGTCGTCACGATCATGCCGGGCGCGATCGCTACGAACTTCGCGCGCAACTTCGACCCGGCCGTGGTGGCGAACATCGTCCGCGGTGCCGGGATCGAAGTCGACGTGAAGCGCGGCGAGCGGCTGCCCGACGAGGTGTTCGAGCGCATGGGCCCGGCGATGCGGCAGATGCTCGGCAGCCCGGACGACGTCGCGAGCGCCGTCCTGTACGCGGTCTCGCAGCCGATCGATGTCAACGTCTCTGAGGTTGTGGTGCGCCCGCCCCGCCAGCTCGCGATCTAGTCACCTCAGCGCGAATCGAATGCCCTGCGTCCGGAGCGGCGCAGGGCATTTTTGCTATCGGCGGCGCGGCGATAGCACGTCGGTTAGTTGGTCGCCGAGAAGGTTGAAGGAAAGCACAAGCGCACTGATGAACGCGCCGGGCACAAGGATGAGGTGCGTGTGCTCGCGGACGTTCTGGAGGCCGACTGCTTCGGAGATCATGACGCCGAAGCTGGGGTGCGGCGGCTGCACGCCGATGCCGAGGTAGGTGAGCCCGACTTCGGCTGCGGCCACGCCGCCGAGGCCCAGGGTCATCGAGACGATCAGCAGGTTCGCACAGTTGGGCAGCAGGTGCTGAAAGAGCACCCGAACAGTTGAGGCACCCGACGCGCGGGCGGCCATTACGTACTGCGTTTCGCGGAGGGCGAGGACCTGGGAACGGAGAAGGCGCGCGATGCCAACCCAGCTGAAGACCGAGAGCGCGCCGAAGACGAGGAAGTAGCTGGGCGCGCCGGAGCTGACGATCCAGTCCTGGCCGGTCACGTCTTCGAGGTCGCGTGCCCAGCCCTGGACGCGGGGTAAGAGGGTGGCCGTGATGATCAGCAGCAGGAGGATCGTGGGGACTGAGTGGAAGATCTCGGCGAGGCGCATGATCACGTAGTCCACCCACCCACGCATATAGCCAGCCAGCAGCCCGAGGCCCACTCCCATCACGAGCCCACCCGTGGCCATCACAGCGACGGAGATGATAACGGTGGTCTGCGCGGACCAGATCGCACGTGAGAGCATGTCCCGGCCGAGGGAGTCGGTGCCGAGCCAGTGCTCCGAACTGGGACCTTCGTTGCGGTTGAGGAGGTCCGTTTCGGCGAAACCCTGAGGGGCGATCAGCGGAGCGGTGATCCCGGCGCCGTAGATTACGACGATAACGATGATGGCGACGAGCGCGACCGGACGGCGGAGAAGGCGGCGCCACGTTCTCCCAACCCCTGAGCGCGCGGGCATCATCTGTAGGACGTCGGTTGCTTCGATGTAGCTCACGGGTCGAGGCTCCCACCCATGCGGACGCGCGGGTCGATGAACCCGTACGCCACATCCACGACCAGCATGGCCAGCACGAACAGAGTTGAGCCGAGGATGACGAGCGCCATGATGCTGTCGTAGTCGCGGCTGGTCACCACTTCGTAGGCGAAGCTGCCGATGCCGGGGATGCCCAGCAGTTGCTCGACGAAGATGGAGCCCGCCGTCAGCGCCGCGAGTTCGAAGCCCATGAGGGTGACGATCGGGAGGAGGGCGTTGCGGACGACGTGGCGGGTGACCACGACATCGGAGGCCAGGCCCTTGGCGCGCGCTGTGCGAACGTAGTCCTGATCGAGGACCTCGATCACCTGGGAACGCATGTAGCGGGCGAGGCCAGCGACGGCGGGCAGGGTGAGGATGAACACGGGCAGGATCGCGCGCTTGGAGAAGATGCCCAGCTCAACGCCGAAGTAGCTGGCGTTGGACCAACCGCCGCTCGGGAGCAACGAGAGCTTGGAGACGAGAAGCAGCTGCAGCAGCGGTGTGGCGACCAGCACAGGAACGGATGCGAAGAACAATGGCAGCCCGATTGCTAACGGGTCGAGCCAGGTGCCGCGTTTGAGGGCGGCCCAGGTGCCGAGGGGGATCGCGATCATCCACGTCAGCACCACAACGACGATGTTGATCTGGAGGGTGACCCAGAGGCGCGGGAAGATGACGTCCTTCACCGGCAGGCCGCGGTACTTCACGCTGGTGCCGAAGTCGCCGTGGAGGGCGTCCCAAACGTAGCGGCCGTACTGCTCGTAGACAGGGTCGTTGAGGCCGCGAGCTTCGCGGATGCGGTCGATGGTCTCGGGGTTGGCGCGGGGGCCGGCCTGGATCTGGACGTAGTCGCCGGGGGCGTACCGGCCGAGGGCGAACGCTACGGCCGAGACGACGAGCAGGATGACGGGGACGATGAGGAGCCGGCGGACGATATAGGCGACGAGACCGGCCGGCATGGCGCCGCTACTGGTCGATCGTCACGTACCGGAGGTTGGGGATGACGAACGGTGGGAACTCGTAGCCCTGGACGTACGGCTTTACGAGGTAGCTGGTCTTGCCGTGGTAGAGAGGGAGCCAGGCCGCGTCCTCCACGATGATCTCCTCTGCCTGCTGGTACAGCTCAATGCGGGCGGCTTCGTCGGACTCGGTGCGAGCTTCGTCGAGGAGGGCGTCCACGTCGGGATTGGAGTAGCCGGACTCGTTGTTGGTGCTGTCGGAATGGAACTTGATGTCGAGGAAGTTCTGGGGGTCCGGGTAGTCGGCGATCCAGCCGAGGGAGAACATCTCGAAGTTTTTCTCCTGGATGTCGCTGAGGAAGAGGCCGAAGTCCTCCTGCTCGATCTGGATGTCGATGCCGAGGTTCTCGGTCCACATGGCGGTGATCGCCTGGAGGATGTCGGAGGGGGCGGCGCCCTGGCCGGAGGTGAGGATCGTTTTGCCGTCGAGCTCGTCCTTGAGGCCGGTGGAGTCGAGCAGGTCGTTGGCGCCCTCAGCGTCGAAGGGGATGCCTGTGAGCGCGTCGTTGTAGCCGGGGATACCGGGCGGGAGGATACCGGTTGCGGGGTCGACGAGTTCGAGGAGGAACTCGTTGGAGAGGAACTCCTTGTCGATCGCCATGTTGAGGGCCTTGCGGACGTCGGGGTCGTCGAAGGGTGGCTCGGCGACGTTGAAGCCGATGTAGTAGACGTTCAGCGAGGGGCCAGTGTGGTACTCGGCGTTGAGTGGGTTGCTGGGCTCGCGGACGCTCTCGATGTTGTTGATGCCGACGCCGGTGATGTCCACCTCGTCGTTCTCGTACATGGTGAAGGAGGAGCCGCCAGAGAGGATGAACGTGACCTTCGAGAGAGCAGGCTTGGGGTCGAGGTAGAAGCCGGGGTTCGGTTCCAGGGTGATGCTGCTGCCCAGGTCCCATTCGGCCATCTTGAACGGGCCTTGCGGCACGGTGTTGCCTTGGCAACTCTTG
>JANLRX010000310.1:0-6166 GCA_031362025.1 Chloroflexota bacterium | reverse complement strand
ATCGAAACCGAAGCCGACCTCCGTGACACGCTGGAAGCATTCGGAGACGTATGGCTGCGCGCGGATAGCGGCGCCGCCGGCCGCGGCTCTTTCCGCACGAGCAGCTACGAACACGCCAAGCTGTGGCTGGACACGAACGCTGGCTGGGGAAACTTCACCGCCGCCCAGTACCTGAGCCCGGATACCGTCACCTGGCAGTCCGTTTGGAACGACGGTGAGCTGGTCGTCGCGCAGTCCCGCCGCCGCCTCCAGTGGGAGTTCGCGGACCGCGCTCCCTCCGGCGTGACTGGCATCACCGGCGCCGGTCTCACCGTCCGCGACGCCGAGGTCGACGAGATCGCGATGCAGGCGATCCTGGCGATAGACTCGCACCCGCACGGCATCTTCGCGGTGGACATGACCCGCGACGCGGCGGGTGTGCCCAACCCGACGGAGATCAACATCGGCCGCTTCTTCACGACGACGCTCTTCTTCACGATGGCCGGCCTCAACATGCCGCATATCCTGACGCGCCTCGCGTTCGGCGAAGACGTCAGCGTGCCGGAGCGGCGCGTCAACCCGCTGCCGCCCGGCCTCCTCTGGCTGCGAGGCATGGACCGCGAACCTGTCCTCACCCACATCAGCGAAGCGGACCTCGCCCAAGCCGAGCTGGAGGCCCGCCTCGCGCGGCTCCACGCCCGGACCGTGGCCTAGTCCAATGCCACGCCTTGTCTTCGACCTCGACGGCACGCTACTCGACGTGAGGCAGCGCCACTACGACGTGTATTCCGATTGCCTGAGCGAGTTTGGCGTCGCCCCGCTGACATTCGATGAATACTGGACCCGACGTCGCTCCGGCGAAGGCACCGTCCAGATCGCTAGCGACGAGCACCCCCTCGTGATTCGAGACCTGTTCCAGAACTTCTGGCTCGATCGCATCGAATCGCGGGACTGGCTACCCGTGGACACGCTCTTCTCCGGCTCGTTTGCCCTGCTCGACGTCCTCCGCGGCCGATACGAACTCGTGCTGGCCACCCTTCGCCGCGACCGCGACGCTCTCATGGACCAGCTCGGATGGCTGGGCATCGATGTTTTCTTCGATCACATAATCTCGCCTGAGGACACGACCTACCCCGGCTCGAAACTCGAGATGCTAACACCACTCGGGCACAACGGGAAAACTTGGGTCATCGGCGATAGCGAGGCGGATGTCGTCTTGGCGCAGGAGCTCGGTGCAGAACTCGTCTGCGTGACCAACGGCGTGCGCGACGAATCGTTCCTGCGGGCCGCTGGCGCTACTCAGTTGATCCCATGCGTCTGCGTGCTCCCGGCACTCCTTCCGAGCGCGGACTAGCCCGGTTCGGAGGTCACGCGGTCGACGAACCGAGCGAAGTAGACGGCCCGCTCTTCAACACGCGCCAGGGTCTTCTTGAACACGTCCTCAGGTTCCGGACGTCCGATTAAGTAACCCTGGTACTCGTCGCAGTTGTGGTCCAGCAGGAAGCGCAGCTGCTCCTCGGTCTCGACACCCTCCGCGACGACTCGCAGCCCCAGGCTGTGCGCCAACAGGATGACGGCCGACGCGATCGCCGCGTCGTTGGCGTCCGTTGTCAGGTCGTTCACGAACGAGCGGTCGATCTTCAGGCGATCAATGCGGAAGCGCTTCAGGTACCCCAGCGATGAGTAGCCGGTGCCGAAGTCGTCGATCGAGATGCGCACACCCATCTGCCTCAGGTCGTCCAGGACGCGCGCGGCGAAGTTTGGATCCTGGATCGTGGTGCCTTCCGTGATCTCCAGCTCCAGGTACTGCGGTTCCAGGTTCGCGTCGCTCAGCGCGCTGCCGATCGTCGAGACCTGGTTCGCCTGCTGGAAATGCTGTGCGGACAGGTTCACAGTCACCGTCAGCGGTGGCAACCCCTGGTCCTGCCAGCGCTTGTTCGCGAGGCAGGCCTCGCGCAGCACCCACTCGCCAATCGGTACGATCAGCCCGGTGTCTTCGGCGATCGGCACGAAGTCGGCGGGGTAGACCATGCCGCGCGTCGGGTGCTCCCAGCGCAGCAATCCCTCCGCGCCCGTGATCTCCCACGTCTCGCGGTTGACCTGCGGCTGGTAATGAATGGAGAATTCCCCGCGCTCCAGCGCCCGCCGGAGGTCCGCCTCCAGCGAAACGCGGTTGAGGATCTCGGCGCTCATCGCCGGCGTGTAAGCCTGGTAGTTGTCGCGGCCGCTCTGCTTGGCGCGGTACATCGCCGTGTCGGCGTTTCGGAGCAGCGTCTCGACATCGCTTCCGTCGTCCGGATACACGGCGACCCCAAGGCTTGTCGTCACCCGCAGTTCCTGGTCGATGACAGTGCGCGGACGGCGGATCGTTTCGAGCACCCTCTCGGCGATCGCAGTAACGGCGTCGCGCTCCTCAAAGCTCGTGAGCAGCACTATGAACTCGTCTCCACCCACTCTGGCGACCGTGTCCCCGTCGCGGACGAGATCCGTCAGCTCAGCGCCGATCGCGCAGAGCAGCTCGTCCCCGCCGCCGTGGCCCAGCGTATCGTTGACCAGCTTGAAGCGGTCGATGTCCAGGAACATCACGGCTACGCCAAGGCCCGTCCTTCGCGCCTGCGCCAGCGACACCGTCAGGCGGTCCGTAAACAGCGCCCGGTTCGGCAGGTCCGTCAGCGCGTCGTGATAGGCCAGGTGCCGGATCGTCTCTTCCGACTGCTTGCGTTCGGTGATATCGCGGAAACACCACACGCGCCCGACCGTTACCCCGCCCACGCGCTGCGGCTGAGACAGTCGCTCGAAAACACGGCCGTCCTTGAACTGGAGAACGTCTGCGCTTGGCTCTTCGGGCATGGAGTACAGCTCGCCCACCTTGCGCAGGAAGTCCGCGGGGTCCTCAACCTGGTCCAGCACGTAGCTCAACGCAAAGTTGTCATCGCGGCGCGCCAGTACGTCCTCCGGCACGCGCCACATCTCTCCGAACCGCCGGTTGTAGCTAACGATCTTGCCGGACGTGTCCACCACCAGGATGCCGTCCGCTGTAGAGTCCAGCGTCGCGGTCAGAAGCGAAAGCGCGTCTTCTAGTCCGAGGCGCTGGCGCAGGTTCTCAATCGACAGGCCAACCGCGAGGCCGATTCCGTTAAGCAGTTCAGCATCTCGCAGGTCTTTCGCGGACCGTTTGGAGACGAACCCGATCACCCCAACCGAACGCTGCCAGACGGAGATCGGAACCAGCGTGAGCGTTTGCCCCTGACCTTCGGGGAAGTGCCAGCTTGTTTGCGCCGGGCGGCCGCTCTCCATCGCTATCTTCAGCTCTTGTGAGTGCACTTCGATGCTTCTGCGAGCAACGGCCTGAGAGATGTTCCGCGACGCCACGACTTCGAGGCTCCCGTTCTCTCCCGTAAGTGCCAGCCACGCCCCCCTTCGCGCCGAGAAGGTCAACAGTGGTATCGAGCGCGATCTCACCCGCTTCCGCAACGGTGTTCGCGGTGCCGGACTCCAGCACCACGGTGTTTGGATAGCTGCTGCGCTTGCGGAACTTGACCATCTGCGCAAAGGCGCCCTCGATGGCGAGCGTAGCGATCACCACCCCGATGCCCGTGTCCAGCATCAACTGAACGATGGTGTAGTTAAGGACGAAGGCGTAGAACGGGATCAGGCCAAAGATCGCCCCGTAAACCCCAGTCATGACGATCCGCTTGAGCTTTATCACCTCCTGGACTGGGGCGTGACGAGGCCCGCGTCCGGCCGCGACCGATCGCGGTGAGGCGCCCTGTACAGAGGTGCGTACGGATGATCTGCTGCTCATAGTCAGGCGGTGGCCTGATGAGCAAGACGTTGTAACGGGGGTATTGGTTACCTATGTGGCGGCGCGGCGAACGCTACTCGTGGTATACGGGCAGCGAGAAGGACACGACGAGTCCGCCGTCGGGCCGCGGTTCCGCCCAAATGCGCCCGTTCTGGGCCTCCAGAAGCCGCTTGCAGACTGTGAGACCAATCCCGGCCCCTCCGGCCTGCTTGGCCGTACCGCTAGACCGGTAAAAGCGCTCGAATATGAGATCTAGTTCCTCGGCAGGGATACCCGGCCCCCGGTCCATCGCGGTGACGATGACCTCTTCGCCATCGCGCCGCGCCTCGATCTCGATCGGGTGCTCCGCCGGGCTGTACTTGTCCGCGTTGTTCACAAGGTTGCGCAAGATCTGCTCCAGGTAGATGCCGGAAGACCGCACCGCAGGCAGATCGTCGGGCATGTTCAGCGTTATCTGGCGCCCGGGCTTCCGCTTGCTAAGGGCGGCGATCGTCTTCTCGGCGACGCGCTGGATGAGGATCGGTTCCGTGATCACCTCTTGCCCAAGCTCCACGCGCGCCAGCACCAGGAGGTCTTCAACAATCCGGTGCAGCCGCTCCGACTCGTACTCGATGTCCTCGATCACGTCGCGCCGGCTATCGTCGTCAAGGTTGGCGCCTCTCGTGCGCAGCAGACGAGCCCCGCCGTAGATCGTCGTGATCGGCGTCCGCAGTTCGTGCGAGACCAGGCCCAGGAACTCGTCCTTCGCCTCATTGGCCAGCCGAAGCTCTTCCTGGATGCGCTGCGATTCTGTGTAGAGGCCGGCGTTGTCCACCGCCAGCGCCGCGCGGTGACAAAGGTCCTCAGCAAGCGGGAGGTCCCGCTCCGAATACCGGCGGCCGGAATCGGCTGAATACACCAGCGTCAGGATCCCCAGGATGCGGCCCCGGGCCCGCAGCGGCACTATCATCGCCGATCGAAGACCAAGCTCTTTCAGGAGTGAACGGACTACCTTCTTGTATTCCTCTGGCCTGTGCGCCATCGATGCTTCCACTAACTCGTCCGGGATCTCCGGGTAGAGGACGCTCTTCCCTTCCTCGATCACCTGCTTCATGTTCGGGCTGTTCCGCGCGTCGTCGGGATATCGCTGGCGGAACTCCTCTGCCATCTCGATCTTTGCTGGGTCCGCGTGGACTACAGCAACCCGCTTCAGCTCATCGTTCTCAAGGACGTCGATCGCGCACCAGTCGCCCAGGTCTGGCACGCACAGCTCTGCCACGCTCGCCAGCGTCGTCTCGTAATCAAGCGAGGTGCTCAGGATAGCGCTAGCGCGGGCCAGGAAGGCGTGACGGGCCTCCTCAACCTTGCGCTCCGTCATGTCCGTGCAGATGCCGATCATGCGCAGAGGCGCACCCCGCACATCGCGGATGAGCACACCGCGTGCGGCCAGCCAGTGAACGCTCCCGTCCGGCCAGACGATCCGGTACTCCAGTTCGTGGTGCCCCGCCTCCACCGAGTTCTGGATCGTATTGAATACACGCTCCCGGTCGTCTGGGTGGATGTCCTGGGAATACCCCTCGAAGTCTCCGGAGAAGCTCCCCGGCTCCAGACCGTGGATTCGTTCCAGGCTCTCTGACCACACGACCTCGTTCGTCGGGATCAGCCACTCCCAAGTACCCATGCGCCCGGCGTCCATCGCCAGCTTCAGCCGTTCGTGCGTGTCCGCCAGCGCCTGATCCGTGTCCTGGCGGTCGAACACAGCGGCGATCACCGAAGCGACCGATTCCAGGAAGGTCGTGTCATCCTCGGTGAACTTCCGGGGCTGCGCGGAGTGAGCGGTCAGGATGCCGCGCACCTTCTCGTGCCCCGGCAGTACCGCCGATACCCCGCTAACGATGCCGTGTTCGTGTAACAGGGGCATCCCCCGGAAGCGCTTCTCGGTCCGCAGGTCCTCGACCACAACGGGCACGGCCTGGATCATCGTGTACCCGGCGTGCGAATCGGCCACCAGCGGCACCACGACCTGCCCAACATAACCGGGCTTCCAGCCAACGCCTGCCGTCATCAAGAATCCCTCGCCGCTAGGCACCAGCTCCAGCACTTTGACGAATTCCGTTCCCAGCCGTTCCGCGACGACCGTGCAGGCGTCGAGCAGAACGGCGGCGCAGTCCGATTCCATCAGGGCGCGGCGGCCGAGGTGCGCCACGATCAGCGCGTCCGACTGGCGGACCGCGGAGGCGCCATTCGCCCCGCCGTCGTCATGCCGCCCGGCCATGGCTTGCGTCGTCTCGGTTTCCTTCTTCATCTCAGTCATCTCGTGGGTGCCCTTCAGCAACAATAGGAGGCACTACAAGCAGTGTATCGGTGTTTGGGGGCGTATTGGACGTTGTTTATGGATTTGCA
>JANLRX010000306.1:0-2020 GCA_031362025.1 Chloroflexota bacterium | reverse complement strand
TAGGAGTGAGGACACATGGCTGAGAAGATTGTGCTGGCGTACTCCGGCGGGCTGGACACGTCGGTGGCGATACGGTGGCTGAAAGAGGACCGAGGTTACGATGTCGTGGCGTTGACGGTGGATGTGGGGATGGACCGCTCGCGGGAGGAGCTGCAGTCGCGGGCGATGGCGGCGGGCGCGGCGAGCTACGTCTGGCGGGACACGCAGGATGAGTTCGTGCGGCACTTCGTTTTTCCCGCAGTGATGGCCGGGGCGCGCTACCAGAACGTGTACCCACTGGCGACGGCGCTCTCCCGGCCGCTGATCGCGCGGGAGATGGTGGACGTGGCGCGCGCTGAGGGCGCGACAGCCGTGGCGCATGGCTGCACGGGTAAGGGCAACGACCAGGTGCGGCTCGACGTGTCGGTGCAGGCGCTGGCCCCGGATCTGAAGATCGTGGCCCCGCTGCGCGAGTGGGAGATGGACCGCGAGTCGGAGATCGAGTACGCCCACGAGCACAACATTCCGATCAGCGTGACGAAGAAGAGCCCGTACAGCATCGACGAGAACCTGTACGGGCGCAGCATCGAGACCGGGCCGCTGGAAGACCCGTGGACGGAGCCGCCGGAAGACGTCTGGCTGTGGACGAAGTCCGCGGGAGACGCGCCGGACAAGGCCGCGTACGTTGAGATCGGATTCGAGCGCGGTCAGCCGGTGTCGCTGGACGGCAAGGCGATGGACCCGGTGAGTCTGGTGAAGGCGCTGAACGCAGTGGCGGGTGAGCACGGCGTCGGGCGCATCGACACGGTCGAGGACCGGCTCGTCGGGATCAAGTCCCGCGAGGTGTACGAGGCGCCTGCGGGCGTGACGTTGCTCTCGGCGCACGAGGCGATCGAGTCGCTGACGCTGGGCAAGGAGCAGCGGCGGTTCAAGGCGAAGGTGGCGCAGGAGTACGCGGAACTGGTGTACAACGGGCTCTGGTTCTCGGCGCACCACCAGGACATCCAGGCGTACATCGAGAGCACGCAGCGCTACGTGAGCGGCACCGTGCGGATGAAGCTGCACAAGGGCGTCGCGACGGCGGTGGGGCGGAAGTCCCCGAAGAGCCTCTACGACTTCTCGCTGGCGACGTACGACAAGGCGGACCAGTTCGACCGGACCGCTGCGGTGGGGTTCATCAGCATCTGGGGTCTGCCGGTGAAGGTGCAGGCGCAGGCGCAGCTTATGGATGATGAGCGCGGCTCGTAGTACAATACCTACGGATATATCCGGAGGTTTTCAATGGTGAAAGACAAACGAGTCGAAGTTCTCTTTGAGCCTAGCGAGTACAGAATCCTGGAGGACGCGGCACAGCGGCAGGGCAAGTCGGTGGGCGCGATGGTGCGCGAAGCCGTGGTGAAGTACGTCACAGGACCGAGCCAGGAAAAGCGCGAGGCGGCAATCAAGCATCTGAGGTCGTTACAGGGTCAGGGCGGTCCAGTAGGGTCACCGGAAGAGATCAAGGCTGAGATCATGGCTGGTATCGACGAATATTTGGACAAGAAACTTGAAGCTGATTGATGCGAATATCGTGATCTACTGGGTGGGAATGGAACACGACTATCGCGAAGCTTCCATCGAGGTAATGGAACGGGTCCTTCGGGGCGAAATCGTGGCGACTGTTGATGTAGAGACGCTCCAGGAGGTTCTTTACTACTTCCACAAGCGCAGGCAAGAGGACCTGGTGTTCGATGTTGTGGACACCCTGCTCGACATCCTGCCAGCGCCGTACAGCATCGACAACGCGACGTTGGCGTCGGCGCTCAGGCTGCTTGCAGCATATCCATCGTTACAAACTCGTGATGCGTTTCATGCGGCCACGGTGTTGCAGCACAAGCTGGAAGGCATCATCTCTGCGGACCGGGGGTTCGATATCATAGAGGGGCTGAAGCGGTTCGATCCGAAGGAGTTGGCGGCATGAACGGTGAAGTGCTTTCGATACATATCACACCGAAGGCGGAGGCCCCGATGGTGGCTGTGCCCGAGGTCAACGCCGTCGCGC
>JANLRX010000305.1:0-3399 GCA_031362025.1 Chloroflexota bacterium | reverse complement strand
CGGGCACCAGCAGCGGCACGTCTACGGCGCGCTGAAGAACGCCGGCATCGAGTTCGATGGGTACGGCGAGAAGGAGTTCGTGCGGCGGCCACCGTCTGGCATCGAAGGACTCGAGATCAAGGTGATCCGCCCGCAGGACATGCCACAGCTTGTAGCGCTGGGCGAGTTCGATCTGGCGGTCACTGGGCGCGACATCTTGAACGAGCACCTGTACCAGTTCCCGTCCAGTCCCGCATACGAGGCGGTTGACCTGCACGTGTCGGAGTACAACATCTCCGCCGTGGTGGATGGTGAGTTGCCGGCGGATGACCTCGCCGGGGCGGTTGCGTACTGGCAGGGGCAGGGGAAGAAGCTGCTGACGGTGGCCTCGGAGTTCGCGGCGACGGCTGACCACTACGCGCGGAGCCGGCACTTCTGGCGGTACCAGGTGATCCCGATCGCGGGCGCGTCTGAGGGGTTCGTCCCAGAGGACGCTGACATCCTGATCGAAGGCACGGAGACAGGGCGGACGATCGCCGAGAACAACCTCAAGATCATCGACAACATCTACCGGTCGACCACGGCTGTGATTGCGCGCAGGGGTTCGGAGCCGGAGGGTGCACTCGGGCGGGTGTACAACGAACTGTTAGACAGATTGCGTCGCAGCGTCGGTTCTGCGTAACTCGCGGCGCTGATACAATCGCGCGCAGAGGTCTGTTTTGCATGCCACCACTCGGGGTTCACACCCGAATAGCCAGGGACGCCGCCGAACTGTTGCGTCTGCCTGCGCTCGACGCCGAGCGGGGTAACCTCTACCTGGGCTCGACCGCGCCGGACATCCGAGTGCTCACCCGGTGGGAACGCCAGCGCACCCACTACTTCGACATCCACAACTTCGGCGAGCAGTACTCTGTGCAGGCGTTCCTCGATGCCAATCCGGCGCTGGCGGAGGCCGGGAACCTGGACCCGCGGACGCTTGCCTTCATCGCGGGTTACCTGACGCACCTTGTGACCGACGAGATGTGGATCGGGGCGATCTACCGGCCGTACTTCGGGGAGCGCTCGCCTCTGGGGGGCAGTCTGCGCGCGAACATCATGGACCGTGCGCTCCAGTTCTCGATGGACGCTGACGTGCGCTCCAACGACGAACTGATGCTGCACGTCGTCGAGGCCGTCGCCTGCTGCGACCTCGACCTCTCGATCGACTTCATCGACCGGGACACGCTCAACCGCTGGCACGAGGTGATCACGGACTTCGTGCAGTCGCAGCCGGACTGGGAGCGTTTTCGCACGCGGGCTAAGCGACACCTCGAAGAGTCGGGCCAGACGGTGGACGCTGACTGGGAGGACCTCGCCAAGTCACTGCCGGAGCTAGTGGACGAGACGCTGCGCTACCTCACGCCCGAAAGCGTGGAGAGGGCACTCAGCGAGTCGCTCGACGCATCCGTGAGGGTGATCAAGGAGTACGTCCGGTGCGTCTAGTCAGAGGTGCTGCGGGGGCGAGGCAGACGCTGCTCAAGCGCACGCCGGGAGACGAGCCGGAGCTGCCGCCGCAGGTGCTGGAAGCGATCCGCCGCGTCTTCGGTTCGGACCTCGATGCCGGCACCGTGGTGGATCGGATCCTCGCCGACGTGCGGGCCAACGGTGACGCTGCCGTGCGCGCTTACGACGAGTCGATCGATGGCGTTGTCACTGACCTGCCAATGGAAGTGAGCCGCCAGGAGATCGAAGCCGCGTACGAGCAGGTCGATCCGGCGTTGGTGGACGCGCTGCGTCTGGCGGCCGACCGAATCACTTCCTATCACAAGACGCAACTGAAGTACGCCGCTACTTCGTTCGAGGAGGATGGCGTGGGGCAGATCGTGCGTCCCATCGAACGGGTGGGCTTGTACATCCCCGGGAACAAGGTGATCTACCCTTCGACGGTGCTGATGACGGCGATCCCGGCGCGCGTGGCCGGCGTGAAGGAGCTTGTCGTAGTGACGCCGGCGATGGAGGACGGCACGGTCGCCGGGCTGAAGCTCGTGGCGGCTGATATCGCGGGTGTAGACCGGGTGTTCCGCGCGGGTGGCGTGGGAGGTATCGGAGCCCTAGCGTATGGCACGGAGAGCATCCCGAAGGTGGACAAGATCTGCGGGCCGGGGAACATTTTCGTGACGCTGGCCAAGAAGAAGCTCTTCGGCGAGGTGGGAATCGACGGGATCTTCGGGCCGTCGGAGACGGTGATCGTGGCTGATGCACACGCGTCCATCCGCCTCGTGGCCGCTGACATGGTCGCGGCCGCGGAACACGACGAGCTTGCCACAGCGATCCTGATCACGGACTCGCTGGCGCTGGCGGAGGACGTTGGCGCGGTGGTTGAGTCGCAGCTCGCGTCGATTGAGCGCGCCGATGTTGCCCGTACGAGCCTGGAAGCGCGCGGTGGAGCGATCGTTGTCGGCTCGGTGGTCGAAGCGGTGGAGCTGGCGAGCGAGTTTGCACCTGAGCACCTGTGCCTGCACGTCCGTGACGCCGAGCGCTACATTGACCTGATCCAGCACAGCGGCTGTGTGTTCGCCGGCGAGCTGTCCGTGGAGTCGGTCGGCGACTACACGGCGGGGCCGAGCCACGTGATGCCGACCGGTGGCAGCGCTCGATACATGAGCGCGCTGGGTGTCCACGATTTCCTGAAGGTGACCAGCCTCGTGCGCTTGAACCGGGACACCGTAAAGGCGATTGGGCCCGCGGGCGTGGCGATCGGGTACGCAGAGGGGCTGGCGGGGCACGCAAAGGCTATCGAAAGCAGATTGGGCGAAGAGGAATGACAGACGAAACGCAGAAGAAGACCGATATCAGGTCACTGGTGCGGCCGCACCTCGAGGCGATGCCGGGCTACGAACCGGTGGAGCCAATCGATGTGATGGCGCGCCGGCTGGGTATGCGCGCGGATCAGATCTCGAAGCTGGACGGGAACGAGAACCCGTACGGCGCCTCGCCGAAGGTGGCGGAACGGCTCGGGCGCTTTGGGACGTATCACATCTATCCGGACCCGGCTCAGCGCGCCGTCCGTGATGCGATCGGCAAGTACGTGGGGGTGGATCCGGAACAGATTGTGCTGGGCAGCGGCTCGGACGAGGTGCTGCACCTTGCCGCGTCGCTCTTCGTTTCGCCGGGCGATCGCGTAATCACCTGCCCGCCGACGTTCGGGATGTACGAGTTCCTGGCGCGGATATACGACGCCGACTTTGTTGCGGTGCCGCGGAACGAGGACTTCACGCTGGACCTGCCCGCGCTGGAACGGGTGCTGGGCGGCGGCGCGAAGATCCTCTACCTGGCGTCGCCGAACAACCCGACGGGCACGCCGCTGCCGCGAGAGCAGTTGTTACGGCTGCTGGAGTACCCCGTGGCCGTCGTTGTCGACGAGGCGTACGCGGAGTTTGC
>JANLRX010000300.1:0-7270 GCA_031362025.1 Chloroflexota bacterium | reverse complement strand
CGTACTCGTGGCTGGACGTGATGGTGAACGATCCCGGGCCGCCGCCGAACATAGACTTCGGGGTGAGGACGCACCTGGCTCGCAGCGATGACGGTGGGCAGACGTTCACCTATGTACGGGCGCTGAACGCAACGGAGGTGGTCCAGCACCCGGACACGAACGAGGACGGGTGGACGATCCACGAGGTGTCGACGATCGTTAAGCGGCAGAGCGGTTGGGAAGCGCTCTGGTTCACGTACTTCGATCCGCTTGGCGAGCCGCCGGGGACCGAGGACCGCCGAGACTTCTACTACGCGAGATTGCTGGCGGCGACGCCGGATGACCTGGGCGATTCGACCGAGGCCTGGGCGCGCGGGTACGCCACGTCGCCATCGTTTGGGACTGTGCTGAACCTGAGCACCCTCCCTCAGCTGAGCGATTGCGCGATCCTCACGGAGCCGGCGCTGCTTGCGTACGGCGGCGAGACGTACATGGCGACGGCGTGCCTCGTCTTCAGCGGCAGCGTGCGGCGGTACGACCTCGAGCGGACGGTGCTTCTGCGGGAGTCTGGCGGGTCATATGAGTATGTAGGCGCGCTGCTGGACTACGACGACGCGCTGGACAACGGCGGCACTCGGATCGAGCAGGTGGACCTGGCAGTGGCGGAGAACGGGGCGATCCTGCTGATCGGAACGCCGATCCAGGACGCGACGCCGAATCACCTGGGTTGCGTGGTCTTCGAAGTGATGGACATCGACGCGGCGGAGGTGAGGCGGACGACATCCGGAGAAGCGGTGCGCCTCATGCAGATCACGGGCGAGGACAATTCGGTCGGCGCGGGCCTTTGCACCTACGACGCGGCGAGCGATACCGGCGTGCTTATGGTGCTGCACGACTTCACGCCGAGCCCGTTCGATATGGAGTTCTCGCTGCGGGCGACGGGGCAGCACCCGCAGGGGATCGACGTGGACGCGGACGGCCTGGCGGACTCCGTGGACAACTGTCCGGAGTGGCCGAACGCGTCGCAGGCGATGCCGGTGTGGCCGGTGTTCGCGAACGATCCCGACTGCGACGGATTCGCGACGGCGAGCGAGAACTTCGTCGGCACTGACCCGAATAAGCACTGTGCGGCGAGTCCAGGCGCGAACAACGAGTCCGGAGCTGACGCCTGGCCGGCGGACTTTGATGATAATCAGATTGCGACGACGCTGGACCTGGTGGTGTACGTCGGGGCGCTGAACACAGCGACGGGGAACCCGAACTATGTGCAGCGGGCGGACTTGAACGGGAACGGGAACATCACGACGCTGGACCTTGTGGCGTATGTGGCCATGTTGAACAAGGGTGTGGGTTGTAGCGACGGATACAAGCTGTGTATCCCTCTGGTGAGGGCTTTTCTCTTGACAGTGGGTTCTTTCGCTGTATTGTGGGGGCACCCAGTGGTCTGACCGGCGGAGTCCGGCCGTTACGGCCCCTCCGATCGTACGATGGCTGGTTCGTGGGGGGATGCGGCGCGGGTGTAAGGATCCCGGCTGCGAAATCTGAGTGGTGGCCCAGATTTGCTGGCGTGACCGGTGCAAAGCGAGCGCTAGCTCGACAATCGAAGGCCGATGCCGGCGTTGTGTCCGGCGTCACTTATCTTCCGGTGCGTCCATCGCCACAATGACGCCGAAGTCGGATTCACCGACCGGGAGCGGTGTCGGACGGCACCAGAATAGGGGGCTCAAGATGGCAGGTCGTGGAGCATTTCTCACAACTTCGAGCATTCGCTACTGGGTGCTCATGGCGGCAGCGCTGGCGGCGTTGTTTTATTTGAGCCGGACTGAGACGGCTTCCGCCACGGGATACCTTGTTGACACCAATTCCGACGCGAGCATCACGGCCTGCACTCCAGCACCGGGCGATTGCAGTCTGCGGGGCGCGATCACCAACGCGAACACGAGTGGCTTCGCGGACGTGATCACGTTCGACGCCGGCCTGGGGACGATTGCCCTGGGTTCCGCTCTGCCTCCGCTGACAGGGGGAGGCGAGACTATCACCGGCTCGGGTAGCGGCGTGATCGTGGACGGAGTTACCCAGACGTTCGATTGCCTGACGCTGGCCTCGAACGGGAACATCGTGCAAGGCATCGAGGTGCGTGGTTGCGCGGACGGCATTACGATCACTGGCGCGAGCAATACGATCGGTGGCACCCTGGGAACGACACCGTCCGGGGCTTGCACGGGGCCGTGCAACACGATTTCCGATAACAATCCCAATGGGGTCTGGATAACCGGCGCCTCGGCGACTGGCAATCAGGTTATGGGAAATCACATCGGCACGAACGCTGCGGGCATAGTGGCTGGGCCGGGCAATAATACTGGCGTAATGCTGGACGGTGGTTCGAGTGGTAATACCGTAGGTGGGGCAACGACCTCGCACCGCAACATCATCTCAGGCAACAGTGTGGGCGTGGGAATCGTAGGATCGAGCGGACAAACGGTGCAAGGCAACTACATCGGCCTGGATCCGACTGGCGCCGCATTGGGCAATTCGGTCGGTATTTTCGGCGTGACGATGACCGGCAGTACGATCAGCGGCAATGTAATCTCATCAAATGCGATTAGCGGAATCTCTATTTCCGGGGCCTCCACAGGCAACCAGATACTGGGCAACCTGATCGGCACGGATCCGACCGCAACGATGGCCCGTGGAAACGGCAACGGGTTGAACATCACTGCCGGGAGCAACAACACGATTGGGACCACGATCAGCCCCAACACGATTGCGTATAACACCCGGGCAGGAATCTGTATTAGCGGCACTTCGACGGTGGTGGGGTATGCGATTCGGGCCAACTCCATTCACTCGAATACGCAGCTTGGAATTGACCTGAACAATAGCAGCTGTGGCACGTCCTCGGTTACACTGAATGACGCCGGTGACGGTGACGGGGGACCAAACGGGTTGCAGAACTTTCCAGTGCTGACGGCGGCAGAGACGAATGGCGCGAACACGCTGGTGGTCGGCTCGCTTAACACGACGGCGAGCACCCCGGTTCGCATCGACTTCTACTCGAGCCCCAGTTGCGACGGTTCGGGGAACGGCGAAGGGCGGACATATCTTGGCACTCTGGCGACAACGACGGACGGGAGCGGGAACGCTTCCTTTAACTACAGCGCTCTGCCCCCGTCGACGATCGGCCATGCGATAACGGCGACGGCGACTCGCGATTCCGCGCCGCTCAGCACGTCTGAGTTTTCGGCGTGCGCGATATCGACGCTGGGGATCGCAAACGGCGCATGGGCGGCGGCCTACTCGCAAGGCTCGACGACTCAAGGCGACTGCCAGGGCGGTATTGTTGGGCCTGGTACCGCCACAACGGATGGCGGATCTCAGTGGATCTGCGAAGTCAATCACACGGTTGTGGCCGCCGGGGGCACATACTCTTCGTCCTGGGATATTTCGTTTGGTGGCTCCCCATTCTTTAGCGGGAGCGTTAGCTGGCTGTACCCAAGTGCGTTTACCACCACCTTCCTTGGTATGCTCGCCGCGGATGGGATGAGTTCATTCGGCTCCTGGAACAGCCCCAGCTCAAGCGGTACTTTCACGGCGGCGCTGAAGGTTGCGACTACCACGGCTCCCGGGCAGACGGTTACCGGGACGGGCAGTAGCCTGAACTTCGGTGGAACCAGCTCGGGGGGCAGTACTGCAATACTCCCCGCGGCGGCGAGCGGCGGAACTCTGCCTCCGACGTTCTCGCTCGTGGGCCAGTACTATCACGTGATTACGTCGGTTACGGGCGGCGGGCCGTTCACGTTCTGTGGGACGTACGCCGGTGGTGTAAACACGACGAACGACGTGGTGGGTGGAACGCCGGAGACGAACGTGCAGATCGGTCACCTGCTTTCGACGGGGTGGGAGTTCCTAGCACGTTCGGCCGGGAGCGATCCGCTGACCAACACGGTCTGTGGTGTGTCCACGAGCCTCTCGGAGTTTGCGATCGTGGCCTGCGGGGACACTGACACCGACGCTGTATGCAACCCGGCCGACAACTGCGTTTCCGTAGCCAACACGAATCAGGCGAACATGGACGGTGATCCTTATGGTGACGTGTGCGAGGCACCTGGCTGCGAGGTCCTGTACACGCAGTGGGAGATTACGACGTCGGTGAATGATTCCGACTGCGACGGATTTACCACGGCGATTGAGACGCACGTTGGGACGGACGCGACGACGCCGACCGGGCATTGCGCGGCGACGGGGGGGGCCAACAACGAGGCAGGGATGGATAGGTGGCCGGCGGACTTTGATGATAATCAGCTGGCGACGACGCTGGACCTGGTGGTGTACGTGACGGCGCTGAACACGGCGACGGGGAACCCGAACTATGTGCAGCGGGCGGACTTGAACGGTAACGGGAACATCACGACGCTGGACCTTGTGGCGTACGTCTACATGCTGAACAAGAAGTGCGCGTAGGCCGCGAATTTCCGAGTATTGTTCGAAATCGGTGAACCGCAGGGTTAGAGCGTACGTAGAGTAGTAAAAAGCCGGCGCTGGATGTAAGTTATTGTCGTCCGGCGGGAATGTCGGCGTTTGGGGGTGCGATATGCGAAACGGTCTTGTCCTTGCGGTTATTTCTCTGCTTGTCGTAGGCCTTGGCGTCCTCGGGAGCGCCCAGCCTGGGAGCGCGGCGTTCCACTTGATGCGGGTCTATGGGGTGATGGGCGGCGCCAACGGCGATCCGAACATCCAGTACGTTGAGTTGCGGCTGGCCTCGCCCGGCCAGAACTTCGTGGCGGGTCAGCATCTCTGCTTCTATAACGCCAGTGGCGTTCCGGTGGCCCGGTTCACCTACGCGTCCAGCGCGGGGGGCGGCGCGGACGAGGCCTCGATCCTCGTGGGGACCAGTGAGTTCGATGGGGCGTGGGCGGGTACGCTTGGCGCTAACTTCACGTTCGCTGGAAACACGATCGCTCTTCCTTCGGGCGCTCCGATCAACTATCCGATCCCTACAGTGGGGAAGGTGTCGTTCGGGAGTGAATTTGGGGGAACGCCAGCCACGAACTGTGGCGGAGGCTTTAGCGTGATCGATTCCGTGGCATATGGCGGCGGTGGTTATACGGGAGGCGTGGACTTCGGGACGGCGAATGCTTCGACGCTGCCGACGGCGGGGACGATGGCGCTGCGCTTGCAAGGTCCGATCTGCTTCCCGGGGGCGAGCCCTGCGTGTAGCCCGGCCCGCAACAACTCGGCGGACTACGCGCTTACAGATGTGAATACGGCGGGCAATTTCCCGCGGAACAACGCGAACGAGAGCTTCCCGATCGGCGCCCCAGACGCGGACGCGGACGGCGTGCCGGACGCGACGGATCTGTGCCCGTCCACGGCACCGGCAGCGCCTGTTGATGCGAACGGCTGCTCGCAGGCGCAGGTGGATGCGGACGGCGACGGGGCGTGCGACCCGGGGGCAGTGAGTGGAGGACCGGGGCCGTGCACGGGGACGGACAACTGTCCGAGCTGGTCGAATCCGGCCCAGGGGTTGCCTGTGTGGACCGTTCCGGCGAACGATCCCGACTGTGATGGGTTCACCACGGCGGCGGAGACGTTCGTGGGGTCGGACCCGAACGGTCATTGCGCGGCGACTCCGGGCTCGAATAACGAGGGCCCGCCGGACCGTTGGGAGGCCGACTTCGACGATAACCAGCTGGCGACAACTCTGGACCTCGTTTCGTACGTCACAGCGCTGAACACGTCGCCGCCGAACCCGGACTACGTTCTTCGGGCCGACCTCAACGGCAACGGCAACATTTCGACGCTGGACCTCGTTGCGTACGTGGAGATGCTGAACAAGTCCTGCGCGTAGCGTGATTCAGGCACGAAATGCGAACCCCCGGTCCTGGTGTGGGCCGGGGGTTCGTCATGGCTGCGCGGAACACGAAATTACAAAACGAAATGGCGAATCAGATACGATTCCGCGAAAAGCTCGAAAATGCCAAACAAACTCGGGGCCGGAGAGGTGATTGCTCGTAGGAAGGGGCGCTATGTTATACTCGCGTTGAACGAAAGAAAGAGAGCGATGGGCTAAGCGCATAGATGCTAACCAAAGAGCAGAAGGCTGAATTAGCAGCCACCTACCAGCACCACCCTACCGACACTGGCTCAACCGAGTTTCAGGTCGCGATTCTGACACACAGGATCAGGGGGCTGACAGAGCACTTGCGGGAACACCGCAAGGATCACCATTCGCAGCGCGGGCTGATGATGCTCGTTGGCCAGCGAAGGGGGCTGCTTCGCTACCTTGGCCGGAAGAACCCGGCCGGCTACAAAGCACTGATCGCCAGCCTCGGCCTGCGCAAGTAACAGCGCGGGCCGTTTCTCTTTCTGCCGCAACGGCAGGCATAGCGCAGCATGAGTCGATGCTGCCCGGCTGAGGCCGGAACCAAAGGGCAGAGGAGCCCCACAGACTGACACCACCCGGTTTCAGCACGGAGATAGACAGAGGGTTGAAAGAGCCCCGCTGTCCTGCTGCCCCATACAGCACTGACCACAGGAGGGTCAAAAGCAAATGGTAGACGTATTCGAACGAGAGATCGGCGGTAAGAAGCTGCGTCTCGAAACGGGCCGGTTGGCCAAACAGGCAGGTGGCGCCGTTCTCGTAACATACGGCGATTCGGTTGTACTGGTCACCGCCACGATGGGTGGAGCCCGCGAAGGTGCGGACTTCTTCCCGCTGACGGTTGACTTCGAGGAGCGGTCCTACGCCGCGGGCAAGATCCCCGGCGGGTACTTCCGCCGCGAAGGACGGCCCAGCACCGGCGGGATCCTGACGGCCCGCCTCACCGACCGGCCCCTGCGCCCGCTCTTCCCGAAGGGCATGCGCAACGACGTGCAGATCGTGATCACGACGCTCGTCGCTGACCAGGAAAATGACGTGGACATCCCATCGGTGATCGGCGCCTCTGCGGCGCTGACGATCTCCGACGTGCCGTGGGAAGGCCCGCTTTCGGCGACCCGGATGGGGTTCAAGGACGGCGAGTACATCATCAACCCGACGTTCGCCGAGGTTGACGAGAGCGTGCTCGACATCGTAGTCGCCGGCACGAAGGACGCCATCGTGATGGTGGAGGCCGGCGCCAAGGAAGTGAGCGAAGAGGTGATCCTGGAGGCGATGAAGCGCGCCCAGGAAGTGAACCTCCAGATCATCTCCCTGCAGGAAGAGATGAAGGCCAAGGTTGGCAAGACGAAGAAAGAGTTCGTGTCCAGCGCGCTCTCCGACGAATGCAAGGAAGCAGTCGTCGCGTTTGCC
>JANLRX010000275.1:0-2933 GCA_031362025.1 Chloroflexota bacterium | reverse complement strand
CCGCGACGTCAAACGCCTCGCAGCGCTCTCCCTCCCCGGCGAGCCCGCACCGGCAGCATACGTTTGCGCGGGTACGGCCTGCTCCCCGCCGGTTACCGACCCCGACCAGCTAATCCAAGCGGTGCACCAGATCCAGTCATTACCTGACGGACTATCGCTTGGCAACTGAATCCGAACGCTACCTGGGCAAGGCTCGCGAAAGCCTGGCGTCCGCCGAGGCAGACGTCGCCGCCGGCCGCAACAACTCCGCCGCGAACCGGGCGTATTACGCAGCGTTCCAGGCGGCCGTCGCGGCGTTGATTCGGAACGGAGTCACTACGAGCGGTGCCTGGGAACACCGCTTCGTGCAGAGTGAATTCTCGGGTAAACTTGTGTGGAGGAAGAAGGCATTTAGTCAGAACTACGCTGGCGTTCTACCGCGCCTATTCCGGCGCAGACTCACAGCCGACTATAAGCTCGAGGACGTGCCGAAGCGCAAGGCTTCCGATTCATGCCAGAGCGCGGCCGATTTCATAGCGGCGGTGGAGCAGTGGATACGCAGGACGGGTCTCGCCGAGGACACCGTTCCGTATGGGAGTGACATGACGAAGGCGCGAACACCAAAGGAATACTTGGCCGACGTAAAGCAGCAGATCGCGTCCGCTTATCCGGAAATGCGGCTGGCGGTGATTGAGCGCGGACCCCGTGACTTCACGATAGAGGTTCACGGGAACGACGACAGCGTGTGGGAGGTTGAAGACGTGATAGACGAAATGACTGCCGAACTGCTCTACAAGAACGACGTGTGGATTGTGGTCCTCCCCTTAGACGAGTCATGGCGAAACCAATGAAAGCTAAAGTCGCGCAAGAAGCGACTGACGTGAAACGACTGCTGGCCGACGCTCACGCGCTGCACGACAAGGACTACATCTACGGCGTCCAGCTCCGCGCCCGCGCTGACCGACTGATTAAGAAATGTGTTTCCCTCACCCTCGGCGAGGCGCCGTCGGCCACCTTCCGCCTCCACCAGCATAGCCCCACGGAGTACCGCCTTTACGTCGACGTCGACACCAAGGCCCAAGAACGGCGCGCAAAGAAGGCCGTTGACGACATCACCTTAAAGGCACTCTTTAATCAGGACATCTGGCTCATCGTCCTCGTCCACAAGCGCGTGAAGTACGACCCCGAATAATGTTCGCCACTGAAGTAGAGCGCGTGATGCACGAGATGCCGTACGGCCTCTACATCGTCGGCTCGTTGGAGCCGGATGGCCGCGTGAACGGCATGATGGCGGACTGGGTGATGCAGGTCTCGTTCGAGCCGCGCCTTGTCGCCGTCGCCTTCGAAGGCACGTCGCACACGCTTGGCAACGTCCGCGAGCGCTCGTTCTTCACCGTGAACCTGCTAGCCCAGGACGAAGCGAGCATGGAGCTGGCCCGCAAGTTCGCCCAGCCGTTCAGCGGCGCCAAGGTCGCCGGCCGCGAAGGCGAAGCCGCCGCAACCGTGCACTACAAGCTCGACGGCGTCGCCCACAGTCCGACCGCCAACGGTGCCCCCGTTCTCGACGCGGCGATGGGCTGGTTCGAGTGCGTGTTCCGAGAGGAGCACGACATTGGTGACCACGTCATGGTCATTGGCGAGGTCGTGGACGGCGGTGTCCTGAGGGAAGCCGAGCCGATGACCTCCAGCTACACCGGCTGGACTTACAGCGGCTAGCCCCAGTCGTCTTCCGACGCGGAGTGCACCAGCCCTAGCTCCGCCTTCTGCCGCTGGATCTGCCACAGGTGCTCCAGGTCATGCTGCGCCAGCTCCCGGGCGATCGTCTCCAGCGTGATCTCCTTGCGGTACGGGTGCTTGACCGGCTGGCGCCACTCCCTCTCCCTCAGCCCCCAGAGAATGCGGACGTTGTCGCCCCGCAGGTTCCGGAACTCGATCAACGTCCGGTGCATCTCAGCCGCACGATAGTTGCGCTCGAGCACGAGCACATCGACGTCCCAGTGCGGGACGACGCCCAACGGCTCCTCGATGATCGAGACGATTTGCAGCGCCGCCAGCTCTTCGGCGTCGCGCAAGTGGCAGGCGATCTCCTTGATCGATAGGTCGTCCTCGTTCGGGCGGCGGCAGAGCGCGTCCTCATCCAGCCCGGCGAACTCCCGCATAAGCGAGCTCCCCGCCTCCCGCAGCGCCTTCAGCACCCATCCCAGCGGATCGCGTTCTTCAAGGAGCACGGCCCGATTATAGCCCTGACACTCGTGTCATCCTGAGAACTCTCAACCTCGGTGTGACAGTCTCAGGCTCGGCGCGAGGGATCCGGGGAGGGGCAAGCAATCGCGTCGTGACAGCATCGCTCGACGGCCGACACTGCATCCCGCTTTGCCCACAACGTTCGGCAACCATACGATGACCTCGCATGAATGCCGAAGCGCTGCCGCACGCACTCCTTATCCTGCTGGTCGAGTTCACGATCGGTGGGGTATGGGTGCTGGTCATGGCGCAGGCCCGCGGACACGCCGCCGAGTCGTTCGTGAAGTTCGGCGCCGTGCAGAACGTGGTGGCCGCCGTCGCCGCCTTCTGGATCGCCGCCGCCGTCAGCATCGGCAACGACGTGGACGGCTACCCGCTCGACGCCGAGTGGATGGGCGAAGCGCGCTGGGCCCTCGGCGCCGTCTTCGCGCTGACTACCCTGCACGCCGTGGCAACAGTGCGTGGTCAGCGGCCGGCAGCGCTTGTGCTGGGCGGTGCGGCGAGTGTGGCCGGACTCATCGCGATGGGGTTCTTCGCGCAGGTGTTCTCGCTCCCGACATGGGGTTTCGCGCTCACCTTTACGAGCCTCGTGGTCGGTGCTCTGGCCGTGGGCGCCGTCTCGATGGGGATGACGCTCGGCCACTGGTACCTCGTCACCCCGCGCCTGCCGGAACAGCCACTGCGCGAGATGACCGGCTTCCTGCTCATCG
>JANLRX010000245.1:0-1840 GCA_031362025.1 Chloroflexota bacterium | reverse complement strand
GGCCGCGAATTAAGCCGCGCGCCGTCGCCGCATCAGGTACACAACCGCCGCCGCACCACCGATAACCCCAACCGCCCCCAGCCCCAGCAACAAGATCGGCAACACATCCGTGCCGTCATCGTCGCCCTCATCCACCGCGGTCGGAGTCGCCGTCGTAGTCGCCGAACCACTCACCCCCGGCGATGCGCCGTCCGTAGCGCCCGTACCACTCGGCACTGCTGTCCCAGTCCCCCCCGTCGGCGTCCGGGTCTCTCTTGGCGTCCCCGGTTCTGTCGGTTGCTGCACGGTGGGAGTCGCCGTCCCGCCCTCCGGCACGCACACCGGCGGCGTCGCACGCGGGATCGGCTGCGCATCGTCCGCAATCGTGAAGTGAATCTGACCTTCCAGCGGCGTCCCGTCATCCCCATCCACAACCCGGTATTCAAACGTCCACGCTCCGCCGACCGCTGTCTCCACCGGTATCGCCGCCGACGGCGTGTCGCCGGGATACACCGCGAACCCGTAAGCGTCATTCTGGAACACTATCCGTAGGCCGTGACCCTGGTTCTCCTCGGTCAGCAGGCGAAACTCGAAGTCGCCACCCTTGTCGAGGTCGAGGATGTTGATCGGCTCCGCGAAGCACATCTGCACTACGAACGGCCCCGTGCCCAGCACGTCGCCCTCGTTCAGGTTCTGGTACACGATCACCGGCTCTTCCGCGTGCGCTCCACCGGCGCCGTAGGCAAACAAGGCGATCGCGAGCGCAACGAGCGCCCCGCAGAGCCTGGTGCCGAACCGTACTGTTTCCTGCATATCGAAGCCGAATCTACCACAGCCAGTGGTCAGGCAGAAGCGCCCGAACCTGTCTCCAACCCCTGCTGACCGCTACAATTCCTTCGATATGGCAAAGCCCCAGCGCGATCCCGGACTCAAGTACAACCGCATCGTCGCCAAGCTCGGTACCAACGTCCTCACCGCCGGCACCGACCAGCTCGACGTGCCTCAGATCACCGCGCTCGCCGCCCAGATCGCCGAGCTGCACGACCGCGGCGCACAGGTGCTCATCGTCACTTCAGGCGCCATCGCCGCCGGTCGCCACCGTCTCGGCATGAAAGACCCGAAGCAGGACCGCAAGGACATCCCGATCCGCCAGGTCCTCGCCGCCATCGGCCAGAGCGACCTCATGCAGGTCTACCAGGAGCTCTTCCAGCGCCACGGCATCACCGTCGCCCAGACGCTCCTCACCCGCCGCGACCTCTCCGACCGCCTCGGCTACCTCAACGCCCGCAACACCCTCCTCGCGATGCTGGAGCTGCGTGTCATCCCCGTCATCAACGAGAACGACGTCGTCGCCTCGGACGAGATCGAAGGCGCCAAGATCGGCGACAACGATAACCTCTCCGCGCTCGTCGCCAACCTCGTCGATGCTGACCTTCTCGCGCTCCTCACCGACACCGGCGGCCTCTACACCGCCGACCCGCGCACCAACCCCACCGCCGAACTCCTCCCCCGCGTCGACCGCATCGACGCCAGCATCGAAGCCCTCGCCGGCGAGAGCCAGAGCCCGCTCGCCGTCGGTGGCATGGCGACGAAGGTCCAGGCAGCGAAGCTCGCTACCGGTGGCGGCACCGACATGTACATCGCCGCCGGCCACGAACGCGACGTCCTCGTCCGCCTCGCCAGCGGTGACTCCGTCGGCACCTACTTCCCGGCCACCGGCGACCGCATGGAAAGCCGCCGCCGCTGGATGCTCGCCGGACTCTCCGTCAAAGGCAGCATCGTCGTCGACGAAGGCGCCGCCCGCGCCATGCGAGAGAAGCGCACCAGCCTCCTACCGGCCGGCGTCAAGGAGGTCCAGGGC
>JANLRX010000234.1:0-1972 GCA_031362025.1 Chloroflexota bacterium | reverse complement strand
GGGACAGGCGGCTGACCTGGATGATGAATTCGAGGCCCCTGAGGGGCGGATTCTGTTCAAAGTGCACAGTGTGCGTGAACGAAACTCTACCTTAGTCAGAAAAAAGAAGGCCGCAGCTCGAGCTAGCGGTATTTACATGTGCGAAGTCTGTGGATTCGATCAAGTCGGGAGGATTCGTCCTCTCAGTGATGCGGCTATCGAATGTCATCACACAACCCCGTTGGGCCAGTTGATGCCCGGACAGCCAACCAGGTTGAGCGATCTCATGTTGGTTTGTGCAAACTGCCATAGGATACTCCACGCGGGGGGTGAGGCAGAGGTGATGCGTCGAGCATTGGCGCAAGGGAGCGCTATCGCTCAAGCATCCAAGTAATTCTGGGCTCCAGCCAAGTGACTAACCTATCGCGGAGTCCACTCGACAGCCATGCTGACTCAGCGGCGTCGTGCATCAATAGGCGATAGCGATCCAAAACGAGCCCTTCTATTTGTGCGCTCCTGACCCTCAAATCTCTGTCGCCGACCGCGTTGTTGACGAGAACGTCCAGGTGGCCCTCGCGTTCGTCGATTACACCCATGGCGGTCTCCACGGACGCGTCGTCGGTCACGTCGAGCTGCACGAAATACGCGCCGAGTTTGTCAGCGGCTGCTTGGCCGCGCGCCACATCACGCGCACCGACGTAAACAGTATGGCCCTGCTCGATCAGTTGGCGAGCAGTCTCGTAGCCGAGTCCCTTGTTGGCTCCGGTTATTAGCGTAATAGTTTTAGATCTTTCCATTTGTTATCTCCCTCGGACTGCCGGCGCCTGGACGATGTCGTCTGGGGTCGCCACGCGGGAGGGTGCCCAGCAGATGGCGGCGTAACGGAAGCTTAGACGTCTGGCAGATAGGATAGGATCATAAGCCTGCGCGACTGAGATCGTTCGCAGCGGGCACAAATCGTATCTGGAGCGGGAGACGGGGCTCGAACCCGCGACCCTCTGCTTGGGAAGCAGATGCTCTACCACTGAGCTACTCCCGCTCGGGTGCCAATTGTAGCATCGCCGTATCTGGTGGTGGAACGCGAACGCTGGAGCGTATATATTCAGGCGGCGTGGCCGGTTCACCGGCTGCAGCCTGACCGCAACCGGTCACCCTGGGAGGAAATATCATGAGCCGCAAAGTGTACGTCGTTGGCGTCGGGATGACGAAGTTCGAGAAGCCGGGATCGAAGGCCTGGGACTACCCGGACATGGCCAAGGAGGCCGGCACGAAGGCGTTGGACGACACCGGCATCCCGTACGGCGAAGTCGAACAGGCCGTCGTCGGGTATGTGTACGGTGAATCGACCTGTGGGCAGCGAGCGGTGTACCAGCTCGGGCTGACGGGCATTCCCGTGTACAACGTGAACAACAACTGCTCCACCGGCTCGACGGCGCTGTTCATGGGCAAGCAGCTCGTGGAGGGCGGACTCGCCGAGTGCGTGCTGGCTCTGGGCTTCGAGAAGATGCAAAAGGGTTCGCTCGGTGCGACGTTCACGGACCGGATCAACCCTATGGACCAGCACGTGAATGCGATGGTCCAGCTCCGCGGCTTCGAGCCGCACCCACCGGCGGCACAACTCTTCGGGAACGCCGGCCGCGAGCACATGGAGAAGTTTGGCTCGACGCCGATGCACTTCGCCAAAATCGGCTACAAGAACCACAAGCACTCCGTGAACAACCCGTACTCGCAGTTTCAGGATGAGTACAGCCTCGAGCAGATCATGGCCGCGCCGATGGTACACGACCCGCTCACGAAGCTACAGTGCTGCCCGACGTCAGACGGCGCGGGGGCGGTGGTGCTTGCGAGTGAGGACTTCGTAAAGAAGCACAACCTGCAGGACAAGGCGATCGAGATCCTCGGCCAGGAGATGGTCACGGACACGCAGGAAACGTTCGACAGCAAGAGCTCGATCAAGCTCATCGGCAGCGACATGACCCGCGTGGCCGCCGAG
>JANLRX010000229.1:0-3376 GCA_031362025.1 Chloroflexota bacterium | reverse complement strand
CGCCCCGGCCTCACGCATCAGGGCAATGCACTCGCACGGCTGCGGGCCGTATCCCACGCAGTCACCCGTATTCCAGATGCCGTCAATTGCCCCGGCGTGCTTGAGCACCGCTTCGAGCGCGGCGAGGTTCGCATGCACGTCAGAGACAACCGCAATACGCATTAAGGCGGAGTATACCCGCCACGTGCGGACAGAGCTTCAGCTCTGTCAATCAGGCGGGGCGCACGTTGGGGTTGAGCATTTAACACACCCAAACTATGGCCGTTGCTGAGGACGACCGCGTTCGAGCCAGCGCATCACTGGAGGACTGACGAACCTATGAATCGCGTATCCGAAGATCGCCAAGAAGACCAGAAGGCCTACAACATAGCCGATTGGCGCAATGGTAATCGACAGTGCCAGACAGCCAGCGATAAGACCGACTAGTATAGCCAAACGAATCACGAGCAAGACGCGCATGGTGCGGGAAGTATAGCAGCGCCGGGACGGAACTAGGCAAGAGGTGCCGAAGCCACAATCTTCAGTTCCAAATACAGCTTGACACCTTCCAGCATCCCAGCTAATCTGCCCGAAGATAACCGCTCGAAAGGAGGGCTACCCAAATGACATATGCAGCTACCGCGCTCAAGGGCGAGCCCGTCCTTTCGTCTCCCCTCTCCTAGCGCACACCGCGCTCTTTCTGACGATCCACGGGTTCGCTCCACCGCATATCAACACGTATGCATTCAATGGAGGATCCGTTGTATTCACTGCAACAGCTCGGCTGGAACGACTTCTTCCAGTCGCAACTCGGGGAGATACCCCCGGACCTAATCCTCGCTCGCGTCGCCGGTGAGCAGCGCGGCGCCTACCTGCTCTTCACGGAGCACGGCGCCCTCGACGCCAGCGTCGCCGGGCGGTTCATGCACCAAGCGGCAGATCGCGGCGACTATCCGGCCGTGGGCGACTGGGTGCTCGCGCGCCCGCTTCCCGGCGAGGCGAAGGCGATCGTCCAGAGCGTCCTGCCGCGCCGTAGCAAGCTCTCCCGCAAGTCCGCCGGCGACCGCACCGACGAGCAGATCATGGCCGCGAACGTCGACACGGTCTTCCTCGTCGCCGCGCTCAACAGCGAGCTGAACATCCGCCGGATCGAGCGCTACCTCACCGTTATCTGGGAAAGCGGCGCGCGCCCGGTAATCATCCTCAACAAGGCTGACCTTACGGTCGAAGGCCGCGCCCTCGTCGCCCGCGTGGAGGTGATCGCCCCCGGCGTCGAAGTGCACCTGACCAGCGCCGTCACCGGCGACGGCGTTGAGGCCGTGCGTCCATACCTCGCGGAGGGCCAGACCGTCGTCTTCGTCGGTTCGTCCGGCGTCGGCAAGTCCAGCCTCGTGAACCGCCTGCTCGACACGGAGCAGCAGGCCGTCCACGATGTCCGCTCCGACGGCAAAGGCCGCCACACCACGACAACGCGTGAGATGCTCGCCATCCCAGGCGGTGGGTTGATCATCGACACGCCCGGCCTTCGCGAGCTCCAGCTCTGGGACGCTGAAGCCGGCATGGGCCAGACCTTCTCCGACGTCGAGGACATCGCCGCGGACTGCCCGTTCTCGGACTGCAACCACCAGGCCGAGCCCGGGTGCGCCGTCCAGGCCGCCATCGACGCCGGAACGCTGGACTTCGGGCGCCTCGAGAGCTACCGCAAGCTCCAGCGCGAGCAGCTCTTCATCGAGAGCAAGAAGGACTACGGCCTGCGGCTCGCTCAGAAGAAGAAGTGGAAGGCGATCCACATGGCCAACCGCCAGCGCATGAAGAGCCTCGGCAAGTGAGCACCGTACCGGAACACATCGCTCGCCTGAAGGACGTGATGTCGGGCTTCCCGGAGACTTGGGCGCTCTGCGGAGGCTGGGCCGTCGACGCCTTCATCGGCGAGGAGACCCGCCGCCACGATGACGTCGACATCCTCATCATCGAGGACGCCCAGCCCGCGTTCTTCCAGTACATGCGGGGGTGGGACATGGTGGCGCACGAAGCAACCGTTTGGGACGGCACGGACGAACGCTGGGACGGCCGCGCGCTCACCCTGCCCGCGCACGTCCACATCCCGGCCGTCTTCCACTACGAGGAGAGCGGCGCCATCTCGTCCAGGGACGGCTTCGCAATCGACCTCCAGGTAAACGAAGCCGCGGACGGCGAGTGGGTGATCTCGAGAGGCGAAATCACGGTGCCGCTCGGCAAGGCGTTCTACCAGTCGGACTGGGGTCTGCCCACCGTCGTCCCCGAGGTCCTGCTGCTGTACAAAGCGATCGAGCGGCGCCGCCGCGACGAACGCGACTTCCAGGCGCTGTTACCCCGTCTGACCGACAGCCAGCGCATGTGGCTGCAGGACGCGATCGCTCGCCTGCGACACCCCTGGCTGGACAAGCTCGCCGCTGAAGCAGGTGAGTTGTGAAGAACTACGAACCAACGATGACTTTCGGCCCGGAAATCGCAGGGGCGTTCGAAGAGTCGCAGCGCTTTTCGCAGACGCCGAGCCGACGCGATCGGGAGGCGACGATCGACGTCCTCGAGAAGTTCGCTCGGGGCGGCCCTGCGCTCGAACTTGCCATCGGAACAGGCTGGATAGCTCTGCCACTCGCCGCTCGCGGGATCCGAGTGGACGGAATCGAACTTTCGCCGGACATGGTCGCCGAACTGCGCGCCACGCCGGGCGGAAGCGAGATCGCCGTCACGACCGGCGACATGTGCGACGTTGGGGTGGAAGACACCTACAGTTTAATATTCGTCGTGGCCAACTCGCTCTTCAACGTGCTGACCCAGGAGGACCAGGCGCGGTGCTTCCTGAACGTCGTAAAGCATCTGGACTACGACGGCGTGTTCCTCATCGAGGGGTTCACTCCGGGCTATCTCTATCGCCTGCGCGACTGGCAGTACATCGATGCGGAGGGGGTGGAAATCGACGAAGTGCGCCTCGACGTCGCCCGCCACGATCCCATCAAACAGTTGCTTTACGAAACCCACGTGTCGCTAACCCCGGCCGGTGTGAAGCTCAACCCAGTCATCACGCGCTACGCCTGGCCGAGTGAGCTTGACCTCATGGCAAGCATCGCGGGGCTTCGGCTCAAGGATCGTTGGGGTGGTTGGAAGTCCGAGCCCTTTACCGCCGACAGCAGACACGCGATATCGGTTTACTCTCGTTGAGAGGGTAGCTCTTGAAACTGCGATGGCCAAAACGAATCGAGGTGCGACGTGAAACGCTACACAAAGGACCGGCTTTGACAGCACAAGCAAGCGACGAAGGGGTTTCCCCTCCGAAACGCACGTAAAGCGCGGGCCGCGGGTGGTCGGCGGCTACAAAGAGCTGATAGAGAAGCTCGGCCGCAACGACCCCTGTCCG
>JANLRX010000204.1:0-5897 GCA_031362025.1 Chloroflexota bacterium | reverse complement strand
CAAGGAGAGAGGCCGTTGCCGTGGGCGAGCGCGGGCAGGTACTTCTCGAAGTAGGCGACGCTGGCGTTGGTGTAGGCGTCGTCCCAGCCGGCGAACTGGTGGTCGATCTGGAAGAGACCGTAGTAGCCGATCGGGTTGACGGCGCGCGGGTTGAGCCCGGACTCGCAGGAGGCGATGCGGACCATTACCTCGCAGGGCCAGGGTAGCGAGCAGATTGCAGCGACCACGGCATCTCCCGAGGGCGGGACGTACGGTGGCGCGGTCGGCTGTGGTGGGGGGTCAGTGACGATCGGCGCGGCCGGCGGAGCGACGTATTCTTCCGGCACTTCGAGGGCGGCGACGACGGCCATCGGATCCGGCGGGATGCTGAAGACGGCGGCCGGCACGGGGATCGCAAGGGTGGCGCCGATCTGCAGGTAGTCGTCCACGCTCATGGCGTTGACCACGGCGATATCGAAGGGGGAGACACCGAACCAATCGGCGATCGCAACGAAGGTGTCGCCTTCGCGGACTTCCATAGTGGGCAGCGCTTCGGCGGCGGGTTCGGGTTCCGGCGCGACCTGGAGGACAGGTGTGTTCTGGGCCGTGGGGGCGTCTGTGGGCGGCTGGGTAGAGGAGGACTCGACCTTCAGCTCCCTCGATTGCGTCGAGCAGGGGGCCGAGCCGGTCAGTGAGGTACAGGCGCGGAGCGAATCGGTGCTCTGCTCCAGAACCGGGATCACAACCAGTGGTTCGTGATAGGGTCGGTCCGACTCGCCGCTTACTACTATCGCGGGGACAAGAACCCCTAGCAGTACGAGGCCGAGCACGAGCCCATGCTTTGCTTGCAGTAGGTTCCCCCCTACTAAGCTTGTCGATCGTCCCCCGCTGGGCCGCGACGAGACGCCTGGGTGTGCGTCGGGTTGGGTCGGGTGGGCTGCGGCGTCGTGCGGGCGACATGGCCCAGTCTGCCAGCATTGGCGTTATGTTTCAACCGCGGGCGTTGGAAAGCTCCAATGCGAGAGGCGAGTGCTAGCTGGTCATGCCAGCGAGGCCGACGAGCGCCCGTCCGTGCTCGACTTCGCCCATGTGCCGGAGCCCGTGCTGGTAGACGAAGCACTCCAGCACCTCGAGCTTGCGGATCGGGTTGCCGGGGCCGACGACGATGCCACAGAAGATGTTCACCATGTTCGGCGGGAGTTGGGGGAACACCACTTCTTCCAACAGGTCGGGTGTGACGGTGGCGAGCGCCTCCTGCGTCCGGGCGATCACCTGTGTCTGGTAGTCCTTCCAGGCGTCGAAGTCGCCAATTCGGAGGTGCTCCATCTCGGCGACGGTTTCTTCGCGGCCGAGCTTGTCGATGTTGACGCCGATGCGGGCCGCCCAGCCGCCGGTTACCCAGAACGGCGGCTCCTTAAGGAAGACGCCGCTCACGGACTGGTCCTGCGCGCGCATGAAGTGCCCGTAGCTGAAGGCGATCGGGAGGACGCCCTCACGCTCGTGGTGGTTCATCTGGTCGAGGGTCATGTCCTCGAGAGCGCGGTCCCAGAGGAGGTTCATCGCGCGGATGCGGTTGCGGAGAGACTGGACGAAAACCTCGGCATCTGCCATGAGCGACATGGTAACCGATAGAATCGGTGTCTGACACGCAAGCGAGGAGGAGCCGAAATGCCACGAGCTATCGACGTCCACATCCACCCGCCGGGGCCGACGGGGGAGTCGCTGACTTCCTCCGCGGAGACGCAAAAGTACTTCAAGGCCGCGCCGCCGCCAGCCTCTGCGGAGGAGATGGCTGAGTACTACGCAAAGCTCGACAACTTCGGCGTGATCTTCATGATCGACGACGAGACGGTGAGCGGCCGGCCCCCGACGCCGAACGACTACATCGCGGAGATTGTGAAGCGCTACCCGAAGCAGTTCACGGGGTTCGGGAGCGTGGACCCGTGGAAGGGCAAGGCGGCGGTACGCGAGATCGAGCGCTGCCGGGAGCTGGGGTTGATCGGGATGAAGTTCATGCCCAACATGCAGCAGTTCTATCCCAACGACGAGCGCTTCTATCCTCTGTGGGAGACGGCGCAAAGGCTGGGGATGGTGGTGCTGATCCACAGCGGGACGACGGGCGTCGGCGCGGGCCACCCCGGAGGCGGCGGCGTGAAGCTGAAGTACTCCCGCCCGATCCCCTACATCGACGACGTAGCAGCGGACTTCCCGGAGCTGAACATCATCATGGCCCACCCATCGTGGCCGTGGCAGGACGAGCAGCTCGCGATGCTGGTGCACAAGCCGAACGTATATATGGACCTTTCGGGCTGGTCGCCGAAGTACTTCCAGCCGTCGCTGGTGCAGTACGCGAACTCGCTGATCCAGGACAAGGTGCTGTTCGGCTCCGACTATCCGGTGATCATGCCGGAGCGCTGGCTCAACGACTTCGAGCAGGCGGCGTTCACGCCGGAAGTCCGCGAGAAGATCCTGTACGCCAACGCGGCGAAGCTGCTGGGGATTGAGTTGTAGCGGAGGCTACGCGGGCAACAGGCAGGCCTCGTCAGCGGGGAACCCGCCGACCTGGTGCAGGATTGCCAGCACGTCGAGAGCGTCGGCATCCCCGTCGCAGTCCATGTCGCCCCACTCGCGGACCAGGGCCGGCGCCGGAGTGCCACACGAACCGCTGCCAGCCGCGATCAGTCCGGCGAAGTGCCGCAGAATGTCGAGCCCGTCGAAGGCGTCCACGTCGCCGTCGCAGTTGGCGTCGCCCGGCGCTTCTGTCGGTGCGGGCGAGTCGGTGGGGGTTGGGGACGGCGTGAGGGTTGGGGACGGCGTGAACGTCGGACCCTGCGGTGGCGAGAGCGATGACGTGGGACTCGGTGTGGCGATGGGTGTCGACGTCGGGAGAGGTGTTGCCGTGGGCGCCAGGGTTGGTGTGCCGGTAGGAGTTGGCGAGGGCGTGCCGCTTGAGGTCACCGTGGGCGTCGCGGTCGGCGTTGGCGTGGGGGACGACGTCGGACTCAGCGACGGCGTGGCGGTCAGTGTAAGCGACGCGGTCGGTGTGGGCGTCGCAGTCGGTGTGGGCGTCGGCGTTGGGCTGTGTGTCGGTGTCGGCGTGGGGGATGCCGAAGGGGATGCGGTCGGAGCCGGTGTGAAGGTGACGGTGGGCGAGGCGCCTGCGCACGGGCCGCCCGGTTGCGCAGGCATCGACAGGATCGGCGGTTCGAGGTCTACGAAGCGGCCCTGGAAGTCGTCGTTGGCGGCGCGAAGGTGCCAGTCGGCGATGTTATCCGCTTCGGGCAGGCAGGAGTAGCCGACGTTCAACTCGCCCGAGAGCCACTTCGCGTTCAGCCACCAGGCGATGCCGTATGGCGAGAGGTTGGCCTCGGAGTAGGTCTGGTCGCAGCCATAGGCAACCGTCGGGAAGAGTGGGCAGCCGCCGACGTGTGGGAAGCCGTCCACGTGCTTGGTCTCGTGGGCCATGGTGGTGATGCGGTACGAGATCCCTTGCCAGATACGGGCATCATCGCGGTCCCACTGGTTCTGGGCGACGATCGAGATGAACCACTCGCCGTTGTAGGACTCGCAGCAGTAGGAGCCGCTGTTCGAGATGTTGATCCCGCCGATCTCGCCCTTCATCCAGTCGTAGAGGCTGCTGGCAATCCACGGATAAGCGACGTTGCGTCCGCCTTCCATGTAGTAGATGGTGCGCAGAGCCTGGACGGCGATCAGTTCGTCGGTGTACTGGGCGATCGGCATCGCGGAGATGGGCTCGGTGCAGGGGATAGTGCCGACGGGAACGCCCTCACGGCGGATCTCGAAGTCGGCCCGGATCTGAGCGTACATGGGGTCGTTCGTCGGGCAGCCTTCGAGGAAAGCGCTGATGTTGGTGATCGCCGGTGGAGGTGCGGCGCCTGCGGTCGAGGACGGCACGGCCGCCAGCAGTACGAACGCGCTGACGAACGCGGCGAAGAGTACGAGGGCGCGCGCGGGCACGCGGCCCATGGGCAGGCGCATACGAGGTTCCTCCGAGGAGTTGACGCCACTTGTACTTAACGGGTTACGGGCCTAACCGTTCCTAGCCCCGGAATGAACCACGCCTGAACAGGAAGACTCTTTGTAAGTGCGACGGGCATGCCCCACGGATGTTTGAAGAGCTCTAATGCTTCTCCAATCCAGCCTAAACGCATGCGGCCTAACGTCGAAGGCGAGAGAAAGAGAGGAGTAGGACATGAGCAGCAAGAGTGAACAGAAGTGCCAGCGCCTGACGATGGTGTTCGGTGCGTTGTCCATCCTGACGTTCGGCGGACTTCTATTCGGCGATCTCCCTTGGCGCGCTACACGGGATCATGGCCGGCTCGGACTCGGGCGAGCGGTGGGCCGTAGCGTTGTATGGCACGAGCATCGCAGCGGTTGTCGCAGCGATGGCATATCGCATCACGCAACGCGCGCCAACCCCACGGCGGACGGCGATCGCAGCGTAACGAAACACAGAGGAGGCCTCGGGATCTAACGAGTCCAATTTCCCCATCTGCACGTGCCGTGAGGGTCTTCGCGCCGACCTAACGTTCAGGTTACGGGTATGTTAAGCGTCCCTTTTTCGGGCTCCCAGGTGGTGCAAGCAGGCGCCCAGTTCTGATAATTAATGTGTTCTCAGGAAATCGAAAGGCACGGGAGGACTTATGTCATACAGAGCTGAATACATCTGGGTTGACGGCACGAAGCCGACAGCAAAGATCCGATCCAAGACCAAGGTCATCGACGACGGCGTCGAGCCGATGATCTGGGGATTCGATGGGTCATCGACCAACCAGGCCCCCGGCGACAAGTCGGACTGCGTACTGAAGCCGGTCTCGGTCTACAATGACCCGATCCGCAAGGGCAACAACAAGCTCGTCATCTGCGAGGTGCTCCTCGTCAGCATGGCCCCCCACCCCACCAACACCCGCGCGGCCTGCGCCGAGGTGGCGAAGATGGTCTCCAGCGACGACTACTGGTTCGGACTGGAGCAGGAATACACGTTCTTCTCGGGCTCGCGGCCGCTGGGCTTCCCAGAAGCCGGTTACCCGGCGCCCCAGGGCGGCTATTACTGCGGCGTCGGCGCGGACGAAGTCTTCGGCCGCCCCGTCGTCGAGGCTCACCTGGACGCTTGCCTTGAGGCCGGGATCAAGATCTCCGGCATCAACGCGGAGGTCATGCCCGGCCAGTGGGAGTTCCAGGTCGGCCCGTGTTCCGCGCTGGACGTTTCCGACCAGTTGTGGCTCGCGCGCTGGCTCCTGTACAGGATCGGCGAGGACTTCGGCGTCAGCGCCACTCTCGACCCGAAGCCGGTGCGAGGCGACTGGAACGGCGCGGGCTGCCACACGAACTTCTCCACCAAGGCGATGCGATCCGACTTCCAGCCAAACATGGACGCCGCCGAGGCGCTGCGCGCTCGGCACGACCTGCACATCGCTAACTACGGCTTTGGCATCGAGGACCGCCTCACCGGTCTGCACGAGACTGCCTCCTACAAGGACTTCAACTACGGCATCTCCGACCGCGGCGCTTCCATTCGCATACCGTGGCAGGTGGAGGTCGATCGCAAGGGCTACATCGAGGACCGCCGGCCCTGCGCCAACATCGACCCTTACATCGTCACGCGACTGATCATGGAGTCCGTTTCCGGAGTGGAAGCGGGAGTCGTGGCCTCGACAGCCTAACCTTCACGAATCGTACGAAAGAGAGCCCGCTTGGCGGGCTCTCTTTTTTGTGCAGGTAACACGGTTGACGCTAGTTTCAGATACAAATCTGTGGAGGGCCCGGTGGGACTCGAACCCACAACTCCCGGACAATTTTGACAACAACGGGGATTAGCAACGCTGGCCTTCGACCCGCGGAAGGTTGACTACAGTTGATTACCAATCGCCGGACAAGGCTGCGTCTGCGACAGCGGG
>JANLRX010000193.1:0-4053 GCA_031362025.1 Chloroflexota bacterium | reverse complement strand
TATCGCCGCGGCCAGAGAGGTTGATCAGTACGATCTCGTCCTTCGAGGCCTTGGCGGCGATCTCAGCGCCGTAGTAGATGGCGTGGGCGGACTCGAGGGCCGGGATGATGCCCTCGGTCTCGCAGAGTAGCGTTAGGCCTTCCAGCGCCTCGCGGTCCGTGACGGCGACGTACTGGGCGCGGCCGCTGTCTTTGTAGAACGAGTGCTCGGGGCCGACGCCGGGATAGTCCAGGCCCGCGGAGATGGAGTGCGTCTCGATCACCTGGCCCGCTTCGTCCTGGAGGAGATACGACATCGCGCCGTGGAGGACGCCGGGGCGTCCTCCGGCGAGCGTGGCCGCGTGATGGCCGCTGCCGAGGCCTTCGCCCGCCGCCTCGACGCCGACGAGCTTGACGTTCTTGTCGGCGTAGAAAGGGTGAAAGAGGCCGATCGAGTTGGAGCCGCCGCCGACGCAGGCGACGGCGTAGTCCGGCAGACGGCCCTCGGCGTGGAGGATCTGGGCGCGAGCTTCGGTGCCGATGACGGACTGGAAGTCGCGGACCATCATCGGGTAGGGGTGCGGGCCGACGACGGAGCCGATGAGGTAGTGCGTGGTCTCGACGTTGGTTACCCAGTCGCGGATGGCTTCGTTGATCGCGTCCTTGAGGGTGCGGGAGCCGGACGCGACGGGCCGCACTTCCGCGCCGAGGAGCTTCATCCGGAAGACGTTGAGGGCCTGGCGGCGGACGTCCTCCTCGCCCATGTACACGATGCACTCGAGGCCCATCATGGCGCAGACGGTGGCGGTGGCGACGCCGTGCTGTCCCGCACCCGTTTCGGCGACGACGCGCGGCTTGCCCATGCGCTTAACCAGCAGCCCCTGCCCGACGGCGTTGTTGATCTTGTGCGCGCCGGTGTGGGCCAGGTCCTCGCGCTTGAGGTAGATCTTTGCGCCGCCCATGCGCTCCGTGAGCCGCGCCGCGAAGTAGAGGGACGTTGGCCGGCCAACGTAGTCGCGGAGGAGAGCGTTGAGTTCGTCGTGGAAGGTGGGGTCGTCGCGCGCCTCCGTGTACAGCTTTTCGAGCTCGGCGACGGCGGCCATCAGCGTCTCGGGGATGTACTGGCCTCCGTAGTCGCCGAAGCGGCCGTGCTCGTCGGGGAGTTGGGTGGTGGTCATGCGCGGGCGCCTTCTGCGCGCAGGCGTTCGGTTAGCGAATCAAGTTCCCTGTCGATGGTTGTTGCGGTCTCGCGGTACGCCTCAAGGCAGGTTTCGTACGGGTCGTCGACGTCCCAAACGAGAACCTTCTCTGAAAGCGAGTGGTCGAGGTCTTCGGCGATGACGTCGTTCAAAGCGACGATGAGGTCGTATGATCCGAGGTCCAACGTGCTGATGTGCGTTGGGACGTGGCTCGTGGCGTCGATGGCGTAGTCGGTTTCGAGTACTTCGATGGTCCACGGTTGGGCCGAGGCCTCCCGGGCGTCAGTCCCTGCACTATCGATTTCAAGGTGAGGGAAGCGCTCACGTGCGAGGGCGGCGGCGATGACGCTGCGGCAGGTGTTGCCGTGGCAGACGAACAGCAGTCTCATGCCGTGCGCTCCGCAGAAGCTTCCTTGGCGGCGGCGATGAAGGCGCGGATCTTATTCGGGTCCTTCACGCCGTCGGTTTCGATGCCGGAGGAGACGTCGACGGCCCATGGTTGGACTGAGCGCACGGCATCGGCGACGTTGGCGGGGGTGAGGCCGCCGGCGAGGACGGTCGGCGTTTGACGGGCGATGGCGGCGGCGGTCTGCCAGTCGAGGGTGACGCCGGTGCCGCCGTACGTGCCAGCGACGAAGGGGTCGAGGAGGAGGACGGCGCCGCCGTGGTAGTGCGCCATGAGATGGTCGGGGGTCTCGCCGTCGCGCACCTTCATGCACTTGAGGATCGGGCGGCGGACGTGCTCGTTCACCTCCCACGGCTCGGAGCCGGAGAGCTGCACGAGGTCGAGCGCCACTTCGTCGGCGATGGAGTTGACGGTGTCAGGGTCCTGGTCCGCGAAGACGCCGACGAGCAGCGGACGGCGGGTCTTCAGCGCGCTTTCGATCGTGGCGATGTCGGCGGACTGCATCAGCGCACCGGGCGTCTTGCCGAGCGCGGCGGCGATGCGCTTCGCCTGGCCGAGCGTGACCTGCCGCCGCGAAGGCGCGAAGACGATGCCGATGAAGTCGGCCCCGAAGGCGGCGGCGGCGCGCGCGTGCTTCGGGTCGGAGATACCGCAGATTTTAACGAGGGTCATGTCGAAGAACGCTCAGCGGTGAAAAGGTTGAGAGCCTTCTTCCATGCCAGAAGGCGCGCAACATCCTGGACCACCATTGGCGGATAGACGCAACCATCGAGATTTCTCATCCAGGCCGTGTGGGTGATTTTGCGCTGAGGTGCAGCGAGTTCGACTCTGCAACCTACTCTAGTCGCCTTGCGAATTCCTTCCATTCTCTTCTGGACGGAGGTCACATCATTGAGATCGTGTCTCTGCGGCAGTTCCGGATCCCAGAGATGTGTATAGCTTTCTGAGAGGGGCCAGCGGTCTTGCATATCGCGCTGAATGCGGTTGAGCTCTCGGGTGAAAGGATTCCACTCAAAGTCTTTTTCAACCTCGGCCTGATCCACGATGTCTTGTATATAGAAGTCTCGTTCCCCTACCGGTAGGGCCTCAATGAAATCCCGTTGCTCCTCGTATAGGTCGTCGGTAGGTCCTTGAACCTCCCGTCGCCCCAAAGTGTGGGCGATAATTCCGTCGATCATCGCCAGCCCGACGTCTGGTCCGAGTGGAACGGCTTCATCGAGGGAGATGATTACGAGAGGGAAAAATAGCGACTGGCAGATTCGAAGTTTCAGATCGAACTTCCATTTTCGATTGGGGTTCCTCGTCCAGATGATTTTCGGCAGGTATTCCGCGCCTCTGCTAAAACCTTCTTGGAGTCCATCGAACTCGATACTCATCAGCGGCGAATCACTTGCATTGCAGAGCGTGTAGTCAAGGCTAGTCTTCGCTAAGAAATTCCATTCGTTACTAGCTAGTTCATCACGACTAACCTCAATCACGTTCAAGAGAGGTAGGTTCGGATAGATTCTCAGGCGGGGTGACCATCTGGTTGTTAGAGCCTTGTACAACGAGCGTTCCGTAGCACTTCCGAAAACCGACGATCTAACCTTCATCCCAACAACTCCCGTAGTTTCACGGCGGGATCGGCCTCGACGACGAGGGCCTCGCCGATGAGGGCGGCGCTCACGCCGCAACGTTCGAGGCGCGCCATGTCGTCGCGGGTACCGATGCCGCTTTCGGCGATGACGGTGGCGTTGGGCGGGGCGAGGGGGCGCAGGCGTTCGGTGGTCGCGAGGTCTACTTCGAAGGTGCGGAGGTCGCGGTTGTTGATGCCGATCAGGGTGGCGCCCGCGGCTACGGCGCGCTGCATCTCGGGCTCATCGTGTACCTCCACGAGCGCATCGAGGCGCAGTTCCTTCGCGAGGCGCAGGAGGTCTTCGAGCAGCGGTTGCTCGAGGATTGCGACGATGAGGAGTATCGCGTCCGCGCCGAAAGCGGAGGCCTGGTATAGCTGGTAGGGGTCGAAGAGGAAGTCCTTCCGCAAGAGAGGCGGGCCGTCGCGGAGCTTGGCGCGGATCGCGGCGAGGTAGTCGAGCTTGCCCTGAAAGTGCTTTTCGTCCGTGAGCACGGAGATCGCGGCGGCGCCACCCTCGGCGTAGCGCTGGGCGATCCAGATCGGGTCGAAGTCTTCGCGCAGGACGCCGCGGGAGGGGGATGCCTTCTTCACCTCTGCGATGATGGCGATACCGGATCCGCGAAGCGCCTTCGCGAAGCCGCGTGGGCCGCGGGCGCGTTCGGCGACGGCGCGCATCTCGGCGAGCGGCGTGCGGGCGATCGTCGCGGACAGCGTCTCGCGGGTGTCGGCGACGATGCGGTCGAGGATGGTGTCGGTGTCTTGGGTCATGAGCTTCGATTATCCCACTTGAGAGGGTGTATGGCGTTTGGTCGTTCGGGTACGAGGCGTTCGTTATCCGTTGCCGCAGTGCTGTGC
>JANLRX010000186.1:0-3659 GCA_031362025.1 Chloroflexota bacterium | reverse complement strand
TGGACATCACCCGCAACTTCGTGATGCCGCACAACGACTCCTCGGACGATTACTGGAACAAGTCCGGATACTTCCTTCTCCGCAACGGCGGGAAGCGCTCGCTCACGCTGGACTTCAGCGAGGGGTCGGGCGGAGCGGCGCTGGAGATCGTGAAGAAGCTGCTGCCGACTGCTGACATCGTCATCGAGAGCTTCACGCCGCACGTGATGGCGAAGCTCGGTATGGACTACAAGTCAATTACGGCGATCAAGCCGGACGTGATCATGGTCAGCATGTCGGGGTACGGGCAGAACGGCCCCTGGCGCGACTTCGCGGCGTACGGCATGGGCCTGGAGCCGGCGTCCGGTATCGCAACGCTTACGGGGTATCGGGACGGTGAACCGCTGCGGACGGGCATCTCGTTCACGGATCCGTATTCCGGGATTGTGGGCGCCGGTGCGGCACTCGCCGCGCTTGTGGCGCGGCGGCGGACCGGAAAGGGCCAGTACATCGACCTCTCGGAGCAAGAGGCGGCGATCCCGGTGGTCGGGTACGCGTTGCTGGACCAGGAGATGAATGGCCGAGCCCCGAAGCGCATCGGTAACCGCAGTCATTGGTACGCACCGCAGGGCTGCTATCGCTGCGCGGGGGACGACAACTGGCTCGTCATAACCGTCCGTAACGATGACGAGTGGGCGGCGTTCTGCGGTGCTACCGGCAACAGGGAATGGGCGACAGACGAGCGCTTCGCCGACATCATCTCTCGCTTCGAGCATCATGACGTGCTCGACGCGCTGATCACTTCGTGGACGCAGACACAGGACCAGCACGACGCGATGCGCACACTGCAAGCTGCGGGTGTAATCGCGGCCGCAGTGCTCAACCCGAAGCAGGTGCTGATGGACGAACATCTGCGCGACAGAGGCGCTTTCGACCGCGTGCAAACGGCGAACGGTCCGCGGCCCGTGCCCCATCAGCTCGGCGCGAAGTTCTCCGCGTTCGAGATGGACAGCGGGCGTGTCGCACCGAAGCTTGGCGAGCACAACCGGGAGATCCTGCAGGGCGAGCTGGGGATGAGCGACGCCGAAGTCGCCGCGCTCCAGGAGCAGGGGATCATCGGCGAGGAACCGGTGCTGGCCGTGCCGATTCCGGTGATGCGGATGTTCGTGCAGTGGCCGATCACCTCCTACCTCGGAATGGGCGCGCTGCAAGCGATCGAGGAAGACTTTGAGGAGCAGCTCGGAATCAAGGAGTAAAAGATGAAGTTCGGCGCAGTACCCAACCAGTCCGGCATCGCCTGGGAGAGCCTGCTCGACGTCTGGCAGGAGCTGGACAGCGACTCGAAGTTCGACTCGCTGTGGCTGATGGACCACTTCGTGACCGGCCTCGGTACCGAGTTCGGCTCGGAAGGGCCGTGCCTGGAGGGCTGGACGGCGCTCGCCGCGCTTGCGCAGGCAACGAGCCGTGTCCGGCTGGGCATTCTGGTCACTGGGAACGTCTACCGGGAGCCGCCGATCCTCGCCAAGGAGGCGACGACCGTTGACCACATCTCTGGCGGGCGCCTCATCTTTGGCATCGGGGCGGGCTGGCATGAGTACGAGAGCCAGGTCTACGGGCTGCACCTGCCGCCTTTGAAGGAGCGCATGAATCGCCTCGACGAGGCCGCGAACGTTATCAAGATGCTCTGGACGCAGAACCGGCCGTCGTTTGATGGCGAGTACTACAAGCTCAACAAGCCGCCTTACAACCCTCCGAACTTCCAGACGCCGCACCCACCCATTCTGATCGGCGGCGGCGGCGAGAAACGGACGCTGCGCATCGTCGCGAAGTACGCGGACATGGCGAACGTACAGGGCTCGCCGGAGGAGGTCGCGCACAAGTTCAAGGTGCTGGATGAGCACTGCCGCGCCGTCAACCGCGACCCCGCCGAGATCAAGCGCACGATTCAGGCTCCGATGTGGCTCAGCGACGACCCGGAATTCAAGCAGCGCGTCGCTCAGGGAATGGCCGCCGCTCGCGGGATCTCCCCGGAAGAAGCCGTGAAATCTGTGCTCCTTGGGAGTGTGGACGAGATCAAGCAGCAGGTCGCGGCTTACCGCGATGCGGGTGTCGAAGAGGTCTACCTTGCGCAGTGGCCGACGACGCGGATGGAGAGCCTGCGCCGCTTCTCGGAAGAGATCATTCCCGAATTCGCGTGAACGGGTCGAGAGCGGGATAATGGCGGCGCGATGCGCGTCTTTGTAGCCGGCGCCACAGGGGTACTCGGCCAGCCGACGGTCCGCCTCCTCCGCGAGGCCGGGCACGACGTCACGGGCGTCGCCCGCACCCCCGAGAAGCAGTACTTGCTCCGCTCGCTGGACGCGAACCCGGTAAGCGTTGACCTTTTCGATGCGGAGGCGGTGCACGCTGCCGTGGCGGGACACGATGCTGTCATCCACGCCGCGACGAAGATCCCATCGATCATGCGCATGCGCAGCGCCGGGCGCTGGCAGGAAAACAACCGTCTGCGCATTGAAGCCACGAAGCATCTCGTGGACGCCGCAATCGCGGCGAACGCACAGGTGTATGTGCAGGAGTCGATCACGTTCATTTATGGCGACGGCGGAGATGAGTGGTTGGACGAGAGCGCGCCGGTGAAGATCGCCTGGCGTGCCGCACTCGATTCGACGATCGAGATGGAACGCGAGGCGGAGCGGGTCAACGGGGACAGTCGACGCGCTGTAATCCTGCGGTTCGGAATGTTCTACGCCCCGTACGCGCAGAGCACGCAGGACTCCGTGCGGATGATGCGCCGCCGGATGTTTGGCGTGATCGGCAAGGGTGACAACTACTTCAGCTCGATACACGGGGACGACGCTGCCGCCGCGATCGTCGCGGCACTCGGAGCTCCCGCGAGCACTTACAACGTCGTCGATGACGAACCTGTCCGGCAGACGGAGTACGCCGCGGCTTGTGCGGAGGCGTTCGGACTGCCGAAACCGATGCGGGTGCCGCGCTTCGTGGGCAAGCTGATGTTGGGCGGCCCGGCGAGCTACATCCTGAACTCGCTGCGGGTCAGCAACAAGCGATTCAAGGAAGCGACGGGATGGGCGCCGCAGTACCCCAGCGTCCGCGAGGGCATGCTCCAGGCTGCCGAAGCGATGAAAGCGCAAGAGACGAAATCGTGAGTACTGTCCTTGTTACCGGCGGCACCGGCGTCCTCGGACGGGAGATCGTCCCGCGCCTGACCGCTGCCGGTCACCGCGTGCGGATCATGAGCCGGCGATCGGGCCAGTCGAACGCCGCCGGGGACGTCGAGTGGGCGCAGGCCGACCTCTTGACCGGCGCGAACCTGGAGCAGGCGCTGCTCGGCGTTGACGCGGTGATGCACGCCGCCTCGAGCCCGTTCAAGAAGACCCGCGAGGTCGATGTTGAAGGCACGGCGCGACTGCTTGGCGCGGCGAAGGCGGCGGGGGTCTCGCACTTCTACTACATCTCGATCGTCGGCATCGACCGGATGAGCTTTCCGTACTACGCCGCGAAGCTGGAGGCCGAGAAGGTCATCGAATCGGCCAACGTTCCGTTCACGATCCTTCGGGCGACGCAGTTCCACCCGCTGCTCGATGGGTTTCTCGACACGCTTTTCCGTAAGGGGCCGCTACTGTTTCTGCCGCGCGGACTGCGGTTCCAGCTCATCGATG
>JANLRX010000185.1:0-10284 GCA_031362025.1 Chloroflexota bacterium | reverse complement strand
TTGCCTGAGCCGGACGGGCCCATGACAGCGACAAGCTCCCCGCCGTAGACCGCGAAGTTGCAGTCGTTGAGCGCGGTGATCGTGAAATCACCGGTGCGGTAAAGCTTGCTGGCCCCGTCGAGGCGAAGGATCGCCTGGCGTTCGGCCACCAAGTCTTTGGAATCAGCCTTTGAAGACGGAGACTGGATCAATGCTGGTCAACCTTCTAACGGGGATGTACGCGGCAAGCAGCGCCATCATGATTGTCGCCCCGGCGACGGCGGCGATGTCTTGCCAACGGACGTACACCACGAATTGGGGTACCTGGTTTTGGGCGAACGGTGCAACGAGCAGCGTCAGGCCGGCGCCGAGCAAGAAGCCCAGCGTGCCCGTCACAAACGACTGCTCGAACACCACGCGATAGAGATACGGGTTCGTGAACCCTTCGGCTTTCAGAATCCCGTACTCGCGCGACTTTTCGATGGTCGCGGTGTAGATCGTCAGGCCTGCCACGGCGAGACCGACGATGAACGCCACGATAAGGACAACGATGAGGATGGGGAGGATGTTCCCCATGATCCGGTCGCGGGTCTCCTGGGCGAAGTCGTCGCCCCGGATGAACTCGACGCCGGGCGTGCCGATCTCCAGGCGCTTGGCCGTATTGTCCACGTCCACGCCGTCCTTCAGCTTGAGGAGGAAGAACGTGCGCAGGGTGGTTGGATCGAGGTCAAGGAAGTCGACCGCAGTGTCGATCGTCACGAAAACGACCTGGGTGTAGACAAAATCTCCGCCCTTGGAGATGCCGACGACGGTCAGGCTCTTGGTGCCCCGCACGAGCTGGTCACCGATGTCGACGTTGTACCGCTTGTGCATCTGCTCATCGACGATGACCTCGTCCGGGCCGGGAACAGTCTTGCCTTCGACGATCTCCAGCGGGCCTCCCATGCCGGCGTGGGGGTCGTAGCCGACGAGTTGTGCGTCGAACGTCTTGTCACTCGAGTCTTGCGATCGGTAGAGCTCCAACGGGATGTCGATCATCGGGGCGACCGTCTCCACATCGGGGACGAAGCTGAGCTGGTTCCCCAGGCCCGCGGGGAGCCGGGAGCCGCCGGCCGCGAAGTCGGTGGTGCCGTCGCTCGCCACCCAGAGGTCCGCTGGGACGTCTTCGACAAACGAACCGACCTGGTCGTTCCAGCCGCGGAAGAGGGCGAGGAGAATTCCGATAAGGAAGACAGAGAGGGCCACACCTCCGACGGAAATCGCGAGGCGCGTCCTCTCTGAGAACAGGTTCTTACGGGCGACCAAAAGCATAGGGCTGAGGTGGTAGTTTACGAGGCGCCGCGAAAGGCTGCAACAAACGTACCGGTCAGTCACTAAGCTTGACACCTGTGTGCGGCGAAATGAGAATCGGATTCGACGCTCTTGGACCGCTCCCTCTTGGCCCCGCTCTCATTTCCCGGCCCTGCAAGCAGGTTCGGCACGTGCCTCGCTCTGGCGGGGGTACTTCTGCTCGCACTTTCCTGCTCTGGGGATGACAACCCGCCGGAGCTGACGCCGACGCCCGCCCCCACCGGCACTCCGTTCGGGGCGCAGGCGCTGGCCTACGTGGTCGCGAGCTCCGGGCAGGGCGAGATCACGCTGGTCAACGAGTACGGCAGTGGTCTCGAGAACCTCTCGTCGTTCGGGGCGAAGAAGAACGTTGATCCGTCGTGGGCGCCGGATTCATCCCAGATCGTCTTCACCTCGTTCCGGGAGGGCAGCGCGGACATCTACGCGATGAACCGCGATGGCAGCAACCAGCGGCGCCTGACCTCCGACCCGTCCGAGGAAGGTTTCCCGGCGTGGTCGCCAGACGGCGGGCGCATCGCCTTCGTCTCGGACCGGGACGGGAACGGCGAGATCTACGTGATGGGCGCAGACGGCAGCAACCCGGTCCGCTTGACGAACGATCCGGCCAACGACAGTGTTCCTTCATGGTCGCCGGACGGAACTCGCCTCGTCTTCGAGACCAACCGTTCGGGCAACTACGACATCTACACGATGAACGCTGACGGTTCGGGCCAGCAGCCGCTGATCGCGGACGAGTCCGTCGAAGTGTCGCCGAAGTGGTCGCCAGGTGGACACGAGATCGCGTTCGTCTCGGACCGAAGCGGTGGCACTGACATCTACATCGTGAACACCGACGGCACTCAGCTGCGCGTGCTGGCCCAAGACGCGGCGGAAGACGGCGATCCCGAGTGGTCGCCGGACGGCTCGCGCCTTGCCTTCTACTCCGACCGGGAGGGCAGCCGCGACATCTACCGGATTAACGCGGACGGCTCCGACCTCGTCATAATCGCCACTCGCGCTTCGACATCGTTCTCCAGCCCGGCATGGTCGCCGGATGGGCGCAGCGTCATCTTTACCGCGAGCCGGGACGGCGAACTCACGGTGGAGGGCGTCGACGCGGGCGGGTCTCCGATCGGCCTCTTCTCGGACCGGCCGCCGACGGACACGCGGCCCACGTGGTCGCCCGACGGGACGAAGATTGCGTTCCAGACGGGCCGCGACGGAAGGTCGGCGATCTACGTGATGGATCCGACCGGGCAGAACCAGGCAGCGTTCGCGAAAAGCGCCGGGCACAACCGGAACCCCCAGTGGTCTCCGACCGGCGAGTTCATCGCTTTCGAATCGACACGGGAAGGGCCGAGCGAAATCTACACGGTCCGCCCGGACGGCTCTGACCTCGTGCGCCTGACCGAGAAGCCGCTTGCCTGCTTCGGGCAGGTGTGGGCGCCGGACGGTTCGAAGCTGGCGATGGCCTGCCAATCGGGAGATGCCATCGAAAACCTGAACATCGACGTATACACGGTGAATGTGGACGGAAGCGACTTCACGCGCCTCATGGAGGACGAGACGGTGCAGCAGGCCCCGGTCTGGTCGCGTGATGGGCAAACGCTGATGTGGGAGTCGCTGACCCCCGAAGGTGGTCGCGAGATCATCGTGGCGCACGCTGACGGCCGCGATCCCCGGCCGTTCGTGACGGGAATGGGGCTGACGTACGCGCCCGCCTGGTCGCCGGACGGCTCGCTGGTGGCGTTCACGGCGGAGTCGGACGGGAACGCGGAGGTGTACATCGTCACCCCGGATGGGTCCGACCCCAAACTGCTCGGCACCTCGCCTGCCACAGACTGGAATCCGACCTGGTCCCCGGACGGCAAGCGCGTCGTCTTCGAAAGCGGCCGGGAGGGCAACTTCGCGCTCTTCATCGTGAACCTGGATGGCTCCGGCGCAGCGCGGCTCACCAATGAGAACCTCGTGGCCGATGCCGGGCAAGTGGCCTGGAGGCCAGCGCAGCAATGAGCCTGCCGTTGCGGATACGGATTGGCATCGCGGTCCTGGCGCTGGTTGCGCTGGTGGTCGCGGCCGTGGCGGTGGTCACGGTGAGCTCCGGGAGCGACGGTGGGGACCCGCCGGACAGGCTGATCTTCATCGCGCGGAAGGACGGCGATTATACGATCCGGATGCCCCGCAGCGGTAACCAGAGACCGCTGGAAGTGGCGAGCTACTTCCCGTGGGACGCGGCGCCGATCTGGTCGCCGGACGGCACGAAGATCGCGTTCTACGGCGACCGCGTGTTCAACCTGACGAACGCCGACGACAACGTGGACCTGTTCGTGATGGCCGCAGACGGCACCGGACTGACGCGCCTGAGCGAAGGCGAGGACGTCGACGCGTTCCCGGTCTGGTCCGCCGATAGCACGCGAATCGCGTTCTACAGCGACCGCGACGGTAACGGTGAGATCTACTCGATGGCGACGGATGGCTCCGGGGTCCAGCGCCTGACGGAGCGGAACGGCGTGGACGTCCCGTACGACTACTCACCAGACGGTAAGCAACTGCTCTTCGGCTCCAACGCCGCCGGGAACTTCGACCTGTACGTGATGAATGCGGACGGCGGCGGCGTCAAGCAACTGACCGCAACCGGAGGCGACGAGTTCGATGCGAGCTGGTCGGCGGACGGGCGGCGGATCGTCTACCAATCCGGTCCGGACAGCGGTCAGGACATCTACATAATCGATGCGGACGGTTCGGACCGGGTGAACCTGACGGTACGCCAGCTATCCGACGTTTCGGCGCGGTGGGCCCCGGACGGCGTGCACATCGCTTTCGTGAGTAAACGTGGCGGTGACGCCGAGATCTACGTGATGGACACGGCGTTCTCCGAACTGTCGAGGCTGACCGAGACGGCCCGCGATGACATCACGCCGGCCTGGGCGCCGGACGGCACGCGCATCGCCTTCGTTTCGAATCGGGACTTCAACCACGAGCTGTACGTCGCCAACTCGGACGGGACGGCGCCGCGCAGGCTGACGAGCGACGAGGGGTGGGAGGCGTACCCGGCCTGGTCGCCGGATGGGACGCGCATCGCCTTCACGTCGTTCCGGGAGGGCCGGCGCGACATCTACGTGATCCAGCCGGACGGATCGGGGCTGACGCGGCTCACAGCTGACGACGAGCCCGAAGCTGCATCCGCCGCGCCGGTCAGGTAGACTAGGCCCCGCGATGACGACTATCAGCGGCAAGTCTTATGTCGGCCAGTACTTCGGTGAGCGAGAGCTGGAAGTGACGCCGGAAATGGTGCAGCACTACGCCGACTCGGTGCAGGACTTCAACCCGTGGTACTTCGGCGACTCGCCGTTCGGCGGGCCAGTCGCGCCGCCGCTGCTGCTGCACTCCGAGGTGTACCGGACGCTGGATTGGTACCTCAGCATCTTCGGGAACCTGCACGCCCGCCAGGAGTTCGAGCTGTTCGCTCCGATGATGGTGGGCGACACGATCACAACGCGCCGCCAGATCACGGACCGCTACATCAAACGAGACCGCGAGTACGTGGTGATGGAGGCAAGCGTCTACGGCGCGGACGGGCGTCTGCTACAGCGAGGTCGCACGCACCAAAGCTTCCTGCTGAACGCAGCGCCAGACAGCCGGGTCGTGGTGGACAAAGACCGCGAGAAGCGCACCGACCGCCGCTTCGAGGTGGAGGCGGAGGCGCTGGAGGAGATCGCGGGGCCGGAAAAGGCGATCACGGTCGAGATGTGCAAGCTGTTCTCGCCCGCGAAGAGTTATCACAACGACGCGGAGGAGGCGAAGCGCCTTGGGTTCCCGGACATCGTCGTGCAGGGGATGATGTCGCTCTGCTTCATCTCGGAGATGATGACCAATCGCTTCGGCGCGGGGTGGTTCTGCGGCGGGCGGATGGACGTGCGCCTGGTGAACGTACTCTGGGGCGGCGACAAGGCCACAGCGCAGGCTGTGGTCACGGAACGGGTGCCGCTACGGGAAACGGCAAGCGTCTGGTGCGAGAAGGCGGACGGAACGAAGTTTGTCGTCGGGAGCGCGTCGGCGACGGCTAGCGCGTAGCCTGGCGGGCGGAGGCGCGGGGCAGGTGCTCGACGATCATGTCCAGCGCTTCGCCACGGCGGACCCAGCGGGTGAGTTCGCGCTGGAGTAGCGTGGTGACCTTCTCAAGGGCCTGAGCGCGCTCAGGATCGCTCTGGCTGGCGCGGGCAGTGCTCACCTCGCGGAGTGCTCCCTCACAGGCCGCAGCCATTCGCCAGGCAAAGAACCAACGGCCGCTCAAGTCGGCCCAGCTGTCGTTCGATGTCTGTTGAGTTTGGGTTGCCAGTGCCATCTCTGTGTCCCCCGTCAGGTATTTGGTGATCGCTGACTATTGAGATGTCAGTAACTCGCGAACCGTTACATTGTGCGAAACGTAATCTTTACGGAGCGAAGCGCGCAGGTGGGCTCCCGGGTTGAAGTCTGTGGGCGCGCCTGTATCGAAGGGATGCGCTCTGTTAAACTGACCGAAGTTTCCCCAGGAGAGGTGATTTTTGGCACGACAACCGCGACGGCGGAGGCGAAGAGCCTCCGCTGATGTACAGGGGCCGCGAAAGACGCGGCTGCCGTTTCCGATAAACCTGATATTCAACATCAAGGCGTTCTACGTCTTCTTCATCGTCGTGATGATCGCGTCGATGGCAGCCGTGGGTCTGGGCGTCGGCACCAGTTCGAGGCAGCCAGAGCCGCCCCCAATCATCGACCAGACGATTGCGCCGTCGATCACTCCCAACGTGCTCACGTTCGACAAGCCAGGCAAGGTCATCGATGGGACGGAGCCGTACGAGGCCACGTTGACGACGAACCAGGGCGACATCGTGATCGAATTCGAGACCGATACGCCCGAGGCTGTGAATAGCTTTGCGTTCCTCGCCGCCAAGGGCTTCTACGACGACACCGTGTTCTTCTACGTCGACCACGCGTACGTCGCGCAGGCCGGCGACCCGAACTGCAGGCCTGAATCGAACACGACGCCGGTACCGACCCCGTCGCCCGCCCCCAGCGGCGAGCCCACGAACCCGCCGTCCGCTCGGAGCGACCCGAAGACGTGCACCGGCTTCGGCGACCCCGGGTACTCGCTGCCTCTGGAGACCGGCGACGCGACTCACGACGAGTGGGCTGTGGCTCTGCCGGGCATCTCGCAAGAGAACCGCGTGGCGGGGAGCCAGTTCCGCATCTTCTTCGTCCCGGACTCGCGCCTGGACGGCAAGGAGACCGTGTTCGGTCACGTTGTCGAGGGACAGGACATCCTGGAGGCGCTGCCTGACCTGAAGGTCTGCTCCGCCCTCAGCCAGACGGTTCCGGACTGCGAAGACGACCTGACGAACGCGCTGGTCATCGAGGACGTGAAGGTCGAGGCGAAGTAAAGCGACCCAGCAGATATCAAAACGCCCGACCGATTTCGGTCGGGCGTTTTCTTTTCGGGCGGTTGGCCTAGTGGACCTGGGAGCGCTTGTCCTCGGGCACGCTGGAGGCGGGCGTCGTGGTCGTCGTTGTGGTGGACTCGACCGTCGTGACGGCCTCGTCTTCCGTGCCGTCCTTGATCTCGCGGCGGAACTCTTTGATGCCGCGACCGATGCCCTTGCCGATGTCGCCGATCCGCGTCGCGCCGAAGAGCACGACGACGATGGCGAGGATGATCAGAAGTTCAGGTGCGCCAAAGCTGTTAAACATATCTTTTTCCTCAGCAACAGGATAACACCAGTTAGGTACGCTCACAATTGAGCTACGAGTGCGCCTCCGGTGGTAGTTCTGCAAAGCGCTCGACGTAGAACATACGGAAAAGGAAGACGATCGTCCCGCCGACGCCGGCGAGTGCGGGCAGCCAGATCGCCCCGATCGCGAGGAAGATGGCGAGCGCGGCGCAGATGCTCATCGCGGTGACGATGATGATGCGCGCGAAGACGATCCCGATCGGCACCTGGCGGACGAGCTGCATCGAGGGCTCGTTCAGCTCATCGTAGTCTTCGGACTCTTCGATTTCGGCGGGTTCCTGCGTGCTCATTCCGTAGCCATCGTATCGGCGCGGTGAGGGGAGCGCAAAGGCCGGCCCCGCTCGCCGTTTCTTTACGTAACTCTGGCGAGAATCCGGCGAGGCGCGCATTAGACACTGCACAAGGAAGGAGCCCCGCTATGACAAAGAGCTGGATTTTCGCAATACTCGCGGTCGTCGCCCTCGGCCTCGTGTTCAGCGACCCACAGGGACATGACGAAGGCAACGCAGTGTTCGCCGCCGTGACCGACAGCGTCAACCCATACCTGGAGGAGACGTTCTCCGAGGGTACGCACGAAGAGGTCGCCGCGACGCTGCGTGAACGGATTTTTTCCGGCGAGTTGGCGCCTGCAAGTTTTCTGGACGAAGTCAAGCTTTGCGAAGACCTGTCCATTTCGCGCACGCCTTTGCGCGAAGCGCTCAAGGTATTAACGGTCGAAGGCTTGTTGCGCCATGAGCCGCGTCGAGGTTGTTTTGTCAATGAAGTCAGCGAACAGGATCTGGACGAAATCTTCCCGGTGATCGCGCTCCTCGAGGGGCGTTGCGCCTTTGAGGCGGCATCCAAAGCGACGACTGCTGACTTGGCCGTGCTCGAAACACTGCACCAACGCTTAATCCAACATGCCAAGGCCAAACGCATCAATGACTACTACGCCGCCAATTTTGCGATACACGAGGCCATCATCACGCTGGCCGACAACCGCTGGCTGGCACAAGTCATTGGTGATTTGCGCAAGATTCTCAAACTGGCACGATTGCAGCAATTGCATGCACCAGGACGGCTGGAGCAAAGCCTGGCCGAGCATCTGGCCGTTTATGCCGCCATCAAGGCGCATGACAGTGAAGGCGCCGAGGCGGCGATGCGCACCCATCTGACGCGACAGCGGGTCTCCTTGCGCGAGTTGGCCCGTCAACAAACCAGCCGGGTGCAGGCATGAGCGCCACCACCAACTGGATCGCCAATCGTGTCTCCCGGCTGTTGCCACCTTCACCCAGCAAATCCCAGTTGCAGGTCGGCGATGCTGCGGCCAAGTCCAAAACCACCCGCCAAGGCGGCCCTGGGTCAGCGGCCAACACTGGGCTGTCGTCTTTACCAGTTCCAGCTACACCGGTTTCATCAGCGCCGACGCCTTTCACTTCGGCTTCAAGCCCACCCGCATCGCCCGAGGCGGCGTCACGTTCCACCCATGAGCGGCTGCTGGCTCGCCTGAAGAAAGCGGGCGAAGGTCTGTCGCCGCGACAGTTGCGTCAACTGCTGGACGATTTGCGCGCGGTAGTGGACACACGCATCAGCGAAGTCGAAGGTGGCTTGCGCGCACGGCATCTGGCCGACTGGTACCGCGCGGCCCCCGCCGCACAGCGCCAGGATCTGTGGTTTCTCATGAGCGAGCAATTTGTGGCCAACCCCGAGGTCGTCAAACGCGCGCAGGCGCGGTATGCAGCGGCGGTGGGCACCCCCGACGAAGCCGCCGCTGAAGTGATCTACCGGCGCTCCACCGTGTCGCCGCGACGCAGGCTGCTACAGCGCTTCAGCGCGTTCCCGCAAGGCATCCGGTTTCTGGTCGATGTGCGCGCCGACATGTTGCCCAGCTTGCGCGGCGACAAACGCCTGCAGGCGCTGGATGTCGAGATGGAGTACATGTATTCGACCTGGTTTGACGTGGGTTTTCTTGAATTGCGCCGCATCAGCTGGGATTCTCCGGCGTCGCTGATCGAGAAGTTGATCAAATACGAGGCCGTACACGACATTAAAAGTTGGGCTGACCTCAAAAACCGGCTTGATTCGGACCGACGTTGTTACGGCTTTTTTCACCCTCGCTTGCCCGACGAACCGCTGATTTTTGTGGAAGTGGCCCTGCTTGACGACATCGCCGGATGCATCACGCCGCTGCTGGACGAGCAGGCGCTGGCCTCTGACTTGAAAAAAGCCACGACCGCCATTTTTTACTCGATCAGTAACACGCAGGCGGGCCTGCGCGGTGTGGGTTTTGGCGACTCCTTGATCAAACGGGTCGTGGACGACCTGAAGCAAGAGTTCCCCCGGCTCAAGGTGTTTTCAACCCTTTCGCCGATTCCAGGTTTCCGGGCCTGGTTCACCAAAAATGCACAGGTGCTTCTCACTCGGCTGAGCGAGAAGGAGCATGCGCAGTTAGCGCGCGCCTTGGGGCAAGGCAAGCTGCCAGCGACAAACCTGTCAGCCGCCGCGCTGCTGGAAGCCGCTGATCAGGCGGCAGGCAAAGGGCTTGATCCGGCGGCTGAACGGGCTGACAAACGCCCGGCTGAATCCGGTGCTGATGCCCCGCTGGCCGTCTTTTTGCTGCGGTCGGCAGCGCAGTACCTGAGCCGCGAATTGCAAGACGGCAAACCGCTGGATCCGGTTGCGCGGTTCCACCTGGGCAATGGTGCGCGAGTCGAGCGCCTGAACTGGGCGGGGGACCCCTCACCCAAGGGGCTGCGCCAGTCCTTCGGCATGATGGTGAACTATCTTTACGACCTCAAAAGGCTGGACAAATACCGGGCCATGCTCGCAGCAGGCAAAATCGCTGCCGCACCTGATATTGAAAAATTGGCGGTCTAAATTCGGCGACAGGCGACCAGCGACAATTTGAATCAGCACCTTGGCAAGCGTATTGCCTCAAAAACAGGAGACAGACATGAATTCGACACCTCATTTCACACCGGCCTTCACACTCCCACGCCGGGGCGTTTTGCAACTGGGCGCAGCGACGGGTCTCGCCTTTGCGACGGGCGTAGGCGCGCAGTCGGCCTGGCCGGCCAAACCGGTCACCTTGGTGGTGCCGTTCCCGCCCGGTGGCGGCACGGATGCGTTTGCGCGGCCCCTGTCAGCGCAGTTTGCCAGGTTAACCGGCAAAACCCTGGTGATCGACAACCGGGGCGGTGCGGGTGGCACGCTGGGCGCAGGCGTCGCGGCC
>JANLRX010000181.1:0-8620 GCA_031362025.1 Chloroflexota bacterium | reverse complement strand
GCGGGCACAACCTGATCGCGACCGCTGGGCTCGGCGGCGCGTACGGTGCGCAAGCAGCGCTCGACCCGGCGCTGGTGAAGGTGGTGGTGCTCGGCACGCCGGCGGAGGAGGACATCGGCGGCAAGGCGATCATGATCGAGCGCGGCGCCTTCGATGGCGTCGACGTGGCGCTGATGGTGCACCCGGCGCCTCTGGAGATCGCAGACCCGCCGATGTTCGGTGTGGAGTCCGCAGTCGTGAAGTACCACGGTCGCGGCGCGCACGCGTCTATGGCGCCGGAGACGGCCCTGAACGCGCTCGATGCGATCGTCATCGCGTACCAGGCTCTGGCGCAGTTGCGGCAGCACATCCGTCGGGACGCGCGGACTTCCGGAGTGATCCTGGTGGGCGGCGAGGCGAGCAACGTGATCCCGCACTACACGATGGGCCGGTTCGAGGTGCGGGCGCAGCGGCCGGAATACCTCGAGGAGCTGAAGAAGCGCGCGGAGGGCTGTTTCCGGGCGGGCGCGGAGGCGACCGGGTGCACGGTCGAGATCGACTGGGGGCACTTCAAGTACGCGCCGATGAACAACAACAAGCCGTTGGCGATGGCCTACAAGGCGAACGCCGAGTCGCTGGGGCGGAAGTTCCTGCCGATCCCGCCGGAGTCCACCGGCAGCAGCGACATGGGCAACGTGTCGTGGGTCGTGCCGGGTATCCACCCGACGTTCCAAATCGGGCAATTCGCCCTCAACCACACAGCCGGGTTTACCGACGCTTCGTCGACCGATAAAGCGCACGAGAACATGGTCCAGGTGGCGCAGGCGCTGGCGATGACGGGAGTGGATGTGGCGATGGATGCTGGACTGCTGGACGAGGCGAAACGGGCGTTCGCGGCGTCGCGGTAACATCTGTCATTCCGACCGTAGTCCGCAGACGAAGCGGAGGAATCTGGCGTCTCGCAGTGTCGCCCTGTAGCGAGAGACGAGGGGCCCTTCGGGAGGCCCGATCTCTCCGCTCCGCTTCGCTCCGGTCGAGATGACAGATTTTACCGCTCCGCTCCGGTCGAGATGACAGGTCGTTGACCGGCTGACGGGCGCGGTGCTATAAACCGTGCGATATGTCACCCGCGCAGCCAGCAGCACAATCGCCGATCCCCGCCGACGCCGAGAAGTCGATCCGGCTGAAGATACGCAACGCTCGGGACGACGATGCGGCCGGGATGATCGCACTGATCGAGGCGTGCTACGCGGAGTACGAAGGCTGCGTGCTGGACGTTGACGGCGAGGCGCCGGAGCTGAAGGAGATCGCGACCGCGCACTCCACCCAGGGCGGACGCTTTTGGGTGGCCGAAAGCGACGGAGCGATCATCGGGTCCGTCGGGCTGGTACCGAATGGCGCTGGCGTGTGGGAGCTGAAGAAGCTTTACGTGACGAAGGCGGCTCGGCGGCTGGGGATCGGGCGGCGGCTGGTGAGCCTCGCCGAGGTGGAAGCGATGAGCCGGGGGGCGCGCGCGATCGAGCTGTGGAGCGACACCCGCTTCGAGGACGCGCACCGGCTGTACGAGCGCCGAGGATACACCCGCCAGCCGGAGACGCGCGAACTGCACGACAAGAGCAACACGGTGGAGTACCACTTCCACAAGGTCTTTGCCGGGTAGATCAACCGGTAGGCCGACGCCGACGTATAATCGGGCAGTATTCCGCCCGCCCGTAAACAGCAGAGGAGAACCCATGCGCGCAGTGTTCCTCGGCGTTGCCCTCAGTGTTCTTGGCCTGGTCATTGGCTTTCAAGCGTTGCAGCAGGGTTCGCCCGCTGAAGCGTCGTTCCACGACATGCGGATCTACGGTGTCATGGGTGGCAAGGGCGATACCGCAAGCGCCCAGTTCGTGGAGCTTAGAATGGCCTCCGGCGGACAGAACCAGGTGCAGAACGCGCAACTCTGCTTCTACGACGCGGACGGCGTTCCCTGGGCGCGATTCGTGTTTCCCTCCAAGGTCGATATCAGCGCATCACAATCGTCGGTCCTCGTTGGCTCCGGGGCAATGAGCGCCGAATGGCAAGCCGGGGGAGCGCCCCCTGATTTCATATTCGGTGCCGCGAACACCACGGCCCTGAACGGCAGCGCCGACGTCAACGCTCCGATCCCGGTTCCGGCAGGCGCTATCGTCTACGAAAGCAAGGCAGACGCTGGCTGCGGCAGTCCATCGCCGATCGATTCCATCGCGTACGGTACGAGCTACAACGGCGTCGCGTTCTTCGGTGACGTATTCGAAGTCGACCTGCCGATTGCGGGCGCCAGCGGCTTTCAACTGACGACAACGCCGGTCGTGTTCCCGCCGGATGACAACAGCACTGAGTACGCCCTGCAAGACTGCATCGTCGCGCGCAACAACGCGGGCGCCAGCGGGACGGTCGGGACGGCCTGCGGGCCGTCACCGACCCCTGTCACGGCAACACCGTTTGTTCCGACACCCACGGCGCCCAATCCCACCGAGACACCTGGCCCGACGGAGACGGCGCAGGCGACCGCGACGCCGACGCCGGGAGCATCGGTCGTACAGGGGGACGCGGACTGCGACGACGACGCGGATGAATTCGATGGGCTGGCGATCATCAAGATGATCGCGGGACTGGGCTTCGTACCCTGCTTCCAGGTGGCGAACGTTGACTGCTCGACCGGCACGGAGGTCGACCCGACGGACATGCTGCTGATTGTCGAGTTTGTTGCAGATCTGTTCGAGCCGATCAACGACTGCACACCCATCGGCGAGGAAGTGCTCCGCTAACAAAACGTAGGTGCGACTGGCAGGTCGCCCCTACGTTGCGTTCGTGCGTTTGCGTTACGGCGTAACCGCTACCCGCGATACCGACGTCGACTTGCCTTCCCATTCGGCCTGTTGGAAGGCGTCCCCGATGTCGTCCAGCGAGAACTTGTCGGAGACGAGGTTGGCCAGTGGGAAGCGGTCCTTGTTGCGGACGAGGAAGTCGAGCGCGGCGGCGAGGATGATCGGGTCGTACATCACCACCGAGACGATGCGCTTGTTCTGCCACACCAGCATCGAGGGGTCGATCGTCGCGGTCTTGCCGAGCGAGATGTTGCCGACCTCGAGGTAGGTCCCGCCAGCGCGCACCATCGCGATGCCCTCGGGGATCGCCTGCGGGATGCCGACGAACTCGGCGACGATGTCCGCGCCGCGCGCCTTCGTCAGGCCCATGACCCTGGCGATGCGGTCCGGTGCGGTCGTGTCCTGGGTGATGTCGATCACCTCGTCGGCACCGCACTCCTTCGCGAGCTTGAGGCGCTCCGGCACTCCATCGATCACGATGATCGTGCCCGCGCCCATGCCCCGTGCGACCGCTGTCGCATTGATCCCGAGCCCGCCCGCGCCCTGGATAACGACCGTGTCGCCCATCTTTAGGCCCGCCTTCCCTAGCGCGTAGATCACCTCAGAGAGGGCGCAGTTGACGGGCGTCACCATCTCGTCGGAAAGCTCGTCCGGGACCTTGAAGACGAAGGCGGCGTCCTTCATGTAGTAGTACTCGGCGTAGGCGCCGAAAAAGTGCGGCGCGTTGTCCGCGATTGGCGTCGGGCCGTACTTCACGGGGCAGGCCGCGAACTCGCCGCGCAGGCACTGGTAACAGCGCCGGCAGGGCGTGAAGTACGGGTAGACGATGCGGTCGCCCTCCTTCAGCGGGTTGCCGAGCGAGTCGGTGCGCACGTTCATCCCCAGCTTCGCGACCTTGCCGGTCATCTCGTGGCCGAGGATGCGCGGGCCGGGACCCATCATCGCGATGCGAATGTCGCCCCGCCAGACGTGCAGGTCCGACCCGCAGATGCCTGCGGAGGTAACGCGGACGACGATCCCGTCCGGCGCCGGATCGGGAACCGGGTACTCGCGGATTTCAAACGGCTGACCGACGTCGGTGTAAACGGCTGCGCGGCCTGTCTCGGGCATGTGGGGGCTCCTTCCTGAGTAGCCAGTAGCAAGTAGCAAGTAGCCAGTTTTGAGTTAGCAGTGGGCGAGAGTGAGTATGCGCAGGGCGTGGCGAGCGGTCAAGGTTCCGGGTCGGCGAAGGGGAAGGAGCCTGTACGGGCAAAGGAGAGAAAGCGGTGGCGCCAGTTCTGGCTTCGCCACAAGGTGATTAGGCTAGCGACCAGGAGCACGGCGTCGAGGATGCGCATGTATTTCCCAGGGATGTCGATTGGGACTTCGTCAAAGTTAGCGCCGTAGAGTGGCCAGAGCAGCGTGGGCGGATACGTGATCACTGGGTCTAGGGTCAGGTGGATGAGCGAGCCCAGCCCGAGCCAGGCGAGATAGGGCTGCCCGATGCGGGCTAACACCGCTCCTGCCCCAAGCAGCGCGAAGGATGCAATGAGTGTGTGACCCAGCGTATGGCCGTCAGGAGCGATACCAACGAGGTGCGTGGGCTTATCCAGCACATCGGGCAACAGTGCTCCTGCGGCGCAAAACCGGTAGTCAATCGCGGCTGTCGCTTCGACAGCGGAGCCTCGCATCCGCCGCAAGAGCCGTTCGCCGAGCCAGACGCCGCCGACGGCGATCGTCATGTGGGTGTTGGGTACATGCTGGAGGAACGCCGGAAAAGACATAATCGGTGCGGCTGGTGCCGTTTACCCCTTGGAGATAACCCGCCGCATGGCACATCCTTGCCTGAGAGCTGACGGCTGAATGCTGACAGCTAACACGGAGGTGGTGGAGATGGGCGATGCGCTCAGTGGGAAGTGGGTCTGGGTTTGGAACTGGCGGCGCTGCGACGGGGGTGACCCGCAGGCGGTGGCCGACCGTTTGAAGGCAGCGGGGTGCCGCGGCGCGCTGGTCAAGGCGTTCGATGGCGGGTACTGGTTCGACCAGGGGTTGCCGTTCCGCGATATCAGCCGTCGGTTGAAGGCGCGCGGAGTTGGCGTAGGCGGATGGGGGTACTTGTATGGCCAGAAACCAGCGGCGGAAGCGCAAAAGGCGATCGAAACGGCTCAGGTGGGGGAAGCGGACTTCCTGATGCTGGACGTCGAGACCGAGTTCAAGGGCCGGCCGGAGGCGGCGGACGAGGTCTGCCGCCGGATCCGCGCGGCGCTCGGCCCCGACTACCCGGTGTACTACAGCACGTTCGCGATCGCCCGGTACCACCGTTCGTTTCCATACGAGCCGTTCGAGCGCTACTGCGTGGGCACAGCACCACAGGTGTACTGGAACGCGTTCCGCTGGCCGCTTGAACAGTCGCTCGGGTGGACGTACGAGGACTACGGCGGGATGCGGATCCCGGGCTCGCGGGTGTTTCCTGTCGGCGGGCTCTACCGCGAGGGGTTCATCACGTACCCGCCGCCCGAGGAGGTGCGCCGGTTCATCGAGCAGGCGGCGGCGCGCGGCTCCACCGGCGTCAGCTTCTGGAGCTACGAGCACATGGACGGAGAGATGTGGCGGGCGGTAGCGTCCGCCAGCATTGGTGACGGGGAAATAGGGGAGGAGGTCGAGATGTCGAGCCAGGAGTATCAGCAGCTATCAAGAGAACTGGCGGCCGTTGGGTCGCGGGTGGCACGCCTCGAAGCAGCAACAGGCGGCGGGGCGCCCGCACCACCACCACCCGGCGGGCGTACATACACCGTCCAGTCGGGCGACACGCTATCGGGCATCGCGCAGCGCTTCGGCGTCACCGACTGGCGGCGTTTTTACGAGGCCAACGTGTCGGTGATCGGCGGCGACCCGAACCGGATCTATCCGGGTCAGGTGTTGGTGCTCCCGTAGGGTCAAGCGTCGCCCCCGTATAATCCCCCCATGACCTACGACTGCGACGTTGCCGTGATCGGTGCGGGGCCCGCGGGCTCGCGGACGGCGCGGGACCTCGCGCGGCAAGGGCTTCGGGTGCGGCTGATCGAGGAGCACCGGCAGGTCGGGGTGCCGTCGCACTGCTCGGGGCTGATCTCGCTGCGGACGCTGCGCGAGTCGGACATTGGCGAGGACGCGATCATGCACCGCGTGACGGGCGCGTTCGTACACACGCAGGCCGGCTCCAGCGTGGCGCTAGGCGGGGACGACACAAAGGCCGTGGCGATCGATCGGATTGCGTGGGACCAGGCGCTTGCCCGTCAGGCGGAAGACGCCGGCGCGGAGATGGTGCGCGCGAGGATGACGTTCGTCGAGCGCGAGAAGCCAGACGGCCGCAGCTCGCACGTGAAGCTGACTCTGGCGACGGACGGCCAGGACCGCACGATGACCGCTCGCATGGTCGTCGGCGCGGACGGGACGCACTCTCGGGTGGCGCGGTCGCTAAGAATGGCGTGCCCTGTCGAGTACGCGTACAACCTTGGCATCGAGGCGCGCTTCAAGTACCCTCCGGCGGGTGAAGGCTGGCGCGACGACTACGTCCACGTGTTCGTCGGGCAGGACCTGGCGCCGGGCTGGTTCGGGTGGATCATCCCCACCGGCGGCGACATGGTGCGCGTCGGCATCGGCTCAAGCGGGCCGACGAAGCCAATCGAGTGCTACCGGCGTCTGACCGAAGCCTTCCCACAGCTCTTCCGGGGCCTGGAGCCGTGCCGGATGTACGGTGGCACGATCCCCCTGACGTTCGCGCCGAAGTCGTTCGGAGATAGCGTGCTGCTAGTCGGCGACGCGGCGGGTCAGGTGAAGCCGTTCTCGGGCGGCGGGATCTACACAAGCCTGGTAGCCGGCCGGCACGCGGCGCAAACAATCGCGCGGGCGTTCGAGACCGGCGATTTCAGCGCGAAGGGGCTGGCTTCCTACGAGCGCGGTTGGAAGCGGGAGATCGGGCGGGAGCTGCGGAAGTCGTGGCACCTCCGTCACTTCGGACTCGCCCTCAGCGACTCGCAGGTGGAGCGCATCATCGGCGCCCTGCGGCGACCCGGCATGCAGTCCGTCGCGGCGCAGTACGCGGACATCGACTACCCGTCGCGGGTGCTGTTGCGCCTCGCACGTTCGGCCCCGGCGATGGGAACGCTCGGCTGGGCGACGATGCGTCGCCCCGGCGCGGCGCTGAACCTGCTACGGGCGCATCTTCCGTTCGGGGTGTAGTAACCCGTGCCCCCATCGTGCGACTCATGCTGCATATCCGTGTAGAATGCTCGCGTGATCGAAGATGCAATCGATTGGCTGAACGAGAACAGCGGGGCCATCCAAGCGCTTGCGACCATTGTGTTAGTCGCGGTGACGGGAGTGTATGTGGTCCTAACTAAGGGCTACGTGGATAGCACAAAACGTCTCGCTGATGAGGCGCGCGGAGCTCGCGAAGATGCTGTTCGTCCCTTAATCGCGATTGAATTGGCATCGGGAGACGACATCAACCCCGGTAAGTACGCCACCTGCAAGGTGCTCAACGTGGGTCCCGGTGCCGCCCTGGATGTAACCGTCAACCTATTCGACGACACGAAGTCGGAGGTTGTGGAGGAAAAGTGGGGAATATTTCAGTCGGGATATGAAAAACCGAGTCCACGCCGGTTCGCGATTGAGAAAATTCCCGGAAGGATCGAAGGTGTCGTGATTCGCTATAGCGATGTGTTTGGGAGGCAATGGGTCTCAGAGTTTTCGCCGTACGGAGAAGCCGACACAGGTCGCATGCGCGTGAGGCAAGTGCTTTAGCCTTACGTTCGAACTACCTCAACGCCACAACGCCGAACGCCTCCGGGTGCGGGATCACCCTCATGAACCCAGCCTCCTGCAGGCGCTTCGTGACGCTGCGGGTTGTCGCGCCGGCGGTGCGGCTTTCCGGGTCGCCGATGTAGTGGAAGAGCTTCCCGGCTGGGCGCAGCACTCGATACAGGTGCCGGTACAACTCGCCGGAGTAGAGTTCGCCGGCCATCGCGAACTGCGGCGGGTCGTGGATGATGAAATCGAACGACTGGCCAGCGAACGCCGGGACGACGTCAGCGCTGTCGCCGATGAGCTGCGTGATCTTCGGAGAGTCGAACAACTCGCTCGACCACGGATTGAGGCGCGCCACTTCGAGCGCTGATGGGTCCAGCTCGATCGTGATCACCCACTGCGCGCTGCGAGACGCCTGACAGGCGGTGTACCCGAGGCCGGTGGTCGTGTCGAGAACAGTCCCGGTGACGGGGGCAATAGCTTTGATCTTTGTCAGCGTGTCGGCGTAGGGGTTCGTCCCCTTGATGCGGTGCATCGGCGTGCCGGAGACGAGCATCGTCGGCGCGCCGGGCGTCGGGTACAGCGTGTACACGCGACCCGTCGTCTCGGAGAACGCCTGCACCTTCTCGAGCTGGCCGTTGGCGAGACGCAGGACCGCGTTCGTATTCTCCTCCGCCTCCTGGATCGCGGACCACGGAACGAAGCGCCCGTCGTGCAGCTCGAGGCCGTCGTCCGTGAGGCCGGCGATGACCATCGTGAGGTTGAGGTCGACGGACGTCCGGGCCTGCGAGGCGCCTTCCTTCCGGGCGCGTAGCAGCGGCGTCGCCTGGTAGTGCGACAGGTAAACGGGCGTACCAGCGTCCGGGTTGGGACGGCGGTCGGTGGGGAGTACGGGGGCGCTCATGGAGAGATGATATCGCCCTCTTGTCATTCCGACCGGAGTCCGCAGACGGAGCGGAGGAATCTGGCGGTTCGCAGAGTCACTGCGCTCCGAGTGGGGTACGGCCCGGCGGGAGGTCAGTTCC
>JANLRX010000177.1:0-4650 GCA_031362025.1 Chloroflexota bacterium | reverse complement strand
GGAAGAACTCGGCGGCCTTGCCGGACGGAAAGACGTTGAGTTGATACGATGCGACGCCGCCAGCATCCTGCAGCAGCAGCATCAGCGGTGTTGGCGGATCAGGCCGCTTCATCATCCGCGGCTTGTCCTCGTTATGATCCTCGGGCTTACGTTCCCGCCGAAGCAGGTTGTTCATGATGCCCATGTTCCAAACCCTCCCTTTTGGTGCTCGCCAGAGCGCAGATCCCGGTCGAGTTCCGGCAAGACCGGTTCCTGTGATGCCGTGGACTCAGTGTCGTAGGGCAGGGTGAACAGGACGGTGAAGGGCAATGCTACGTGGGTGAAGGTTCGGTAAAGACGGGCAGTGCTGCTAGACGGTCAATCGACGCGATTGGACGGTCAATCGATTCATTTCGACGGTCAATCAACGGTTTTTGGGGTGGTTTTTGTATCTGTCGTTTGGTTGAGTGGGGCGGTTGTAGCGGACCTTTGATTGTCGGGGAGGTGGTTTTCGGTTTTCCGCCCACATCCAGATACGGAAGCCCGGCTCCGGGGGCGGATCTCGCTGATTGTGCGACGTTCAAGCGTTGGAATTGAACGTTCGATCAGGTGTGAGTCATAGGGATCAGCAGGCGGGTGGGCTGAGGTAAGAACGTTGGAGTCGGGCACGGGGGTAGGGTAGCGGATGTGGGGTCGGAACTCGAAGGGGTAAATGGCGCCAAAGGGTGGGTTAGCCCCAGTCGGAAACGGATGGCACACCGGCCAGCGAGGTCGCGTTGAGGACGGCTCGCAGCGCTGCGCGTTCCAGCGCCCGGGCCCCAAGCGCGCCGAGCTGGAGGGCGTCCGCAGCGGCGTTGTTGCCCCCGGTCGCGAGCGCGAAGACGGTGTCGCCGTCCACCGGTGTGTGAACGGGCCGGATCGTCCGTGCGAGCCCGGTCTGGGCGATCGCCGCGAGCCGGAACGTTTGCTCTTTCGACAGCACGCCGTCCGTCGCGACGACGGCGACGGTGCTGTTGCCTCCCGTGAACGGCGAGAGGGGGGATCGTTCCCGCAACGCCTCCAGTGTCGACACGAATGTGCCAGAGGTTTCGCTGCGAGGGCCCGCCACGGTGCGTCCGGTCTCGGGGTCCACGACCTCGCCCCAGCAGTTGACGACAACAAGCGCGGCGACCCGCACGCCGGAGTTCGTCTCCTCCACCGCGGAGCCGATCCCACCCTTGATCGCCCGTTCAAGGCCGAGCGCCTTGCCGACTGTGGCACCGGCGCCGGCGCCAACGCTGCCCTCCGTCACTGGCTCGGTCGTTGCGGCTTCGCAGGCGGCGTAACCGGCCGCCGCGTCCGGGCGAACGTCGCCCCGGCCGAGGCCCAGGTCGAAGATGCAGGCCGCCGGAACGATCGGCACGACGCCGCCGGTCACCTCGAACCCGATCTTTCGCTCCTCGAGCCACTTCATCACTCCGCTCGCGGCGTCGAGGCCGTACGCGCTGCCTCCCGACAGGACGATCGCGTGGACGCGTTCGACGAGGTTTCCCATCCGCAAAAGGTCTGTTTCGCGTGTAGCGGGAGCGCCTCCGCGTACGTCTACTGATGCGACAGGCGCGCCGGGACAGAGGATCACGGTGCATCCGGTCGCGGCTTCCAAATCGGTCCAGTGACCGACGGAAATGCCTCGTATAGAAGTAATTGATGCGTTTTTGTTGCTCACAGGTGGTTCCTCTGGCGCAGTCTTTGCGTTGTTACTGTGTAGGGATGTGTACAGAACCGCGTCCTATAATAGAACGTACTTCATGATGAATAGCACTAGGGGTCACTGATATATGAATCCATTTAAGAGCATGAGCGGATCAAAGCGCGCCCTGATGGGGCTTGGCAGCGCCCTCTTCGTTGCCGGTGTGGTGGTGCTTTGTTTCGCACTCTTTAGCGGGGACTCCTCATCCGGCGCGCCTCCGCGAGGTGACACGGAACTCCGCGACGTCCAGCACATCCCTACGTACACCAAACTTCCGGCAACGCCAGGGGCCGCGCCGGTGACGACTCCGGTCTCGGCGCCACCATTGGCGGGCCAAGACTATCAGATGTTCATCGACAAGATTGGCGTGGTCGCGCCCGTAGATACTTATGGCCTCGATGAAAATCTCACCCCGGTAGTTCCTACGGGCGACGACGCACGCGATGTCGTCGCCTGGTACGACTTCTCGGCCGAACCCGGTACGGGGAGCAACGTTGTCTTCGGTGGCCATGTCACGTGGTTCGGCCCGGCCGTTTTCTGGGATCTCGGTTCGCTCGTAGCAGGCGACGAAATACGTCTCGTTGGAGTCGACGGCACCCAGGTTCTATACAAGATCACGGATGTGTACAGGGTCGCCTCAGATGATGCTCAGGCCGTGGAAGTCATGTGGCCTACACCGGACCCTGTGATAACTGTGATCACCTGCGTGGGCGACTTCGTCGACACCAACGATCCAGTGTTCGGAGGCGAATACCCGGAGCGGTTGGTGGTTCGTGGGGCGCTATCGAGCATAACCCCCGGCGCGGCAGTTGCTGCGGAAGGCGTTGCCACCGGGGGATAGCCCGTACCCGGCAACCTTATACCGCTCACCCGCGTTATCAGAAGTAACGTGAAATACGACAACCCCGAACCAACGCCTGAACACGCGCGTCCGAAACGACGCTTATTCGCCGTGGTGGCGGGAGCGTGGTTCGCCGGCGGCATCTTCCTCGTGGCGCTCGGCGGGTTCGTTTACTGGCAGACCGAGCAGGACGACGACAAGAGCTCCTGGGTGTATCTCGATCCTTCCCTCAACACCGGCGACGGTGCTGTGGCGGGCGCATCCAGCGGACCGGCGCCTCTCGGTGAACGTCAGTACCGTCTCGTCGTCGACTCGCTGGCGATCGATGCGCCAGTCTCACCGTTCGGCGCGAAGGATAGCGGCGCTCCAGAAGTGCCAACGGAAGGCGATATCGTCGCCTGGTACACGTTCTCGGCGCGGCCGGGCAACGGCGGGAACGCCGTCTTCTGCGCACGCGCTTCGTGGAATGGCGCTGCTGTGTTCTCCCGGCTTGGCGAGCTAGAGAACGGCGACCAGTTCAGCCTGATCGGGGCGAACGGCGCAAAGCTCACATACTCCGTGATTCACTCCGGCGCGCTCGATTCCAGTGCGACGGGCCTGGCGGAATGGTTCGCGGCAACCGACATCGACGCCGTGACGCTACTTACCTGCGACGACCCCTGGTACACGGAAACACCGACCGCGGACGACTCGAACTACGTGGTGCGCGGGGCGATCGTCGAGTTCCAGGCCGGCAGCAACTAGCGGGTAAGCGCGGCCAGCCGGCCCAACGCGTCTTTTAGCCGGGCCATCGTCTTCTCCCGGCCGAGGATCTCCATCGTCTCGAACAGCGGTGGCGTCGCCGTCTTCCCGGTCACGGCCACCCGCACGACCCCGAACAGCTCGCCAGCCTTCACGCCAAGCTCTTCCGCGATCGGCCGGATGCGTGCTTCCAACGCCTCGTGCGTCCACTCGTCCGCTGATTCGATGGCGGCGATCACCAGCTCCAGCGCTCGGGCGGCCTGCGCGGGCTGATCGGCGAACTTCTTGCCGAGCAGCAGTGTCGGGTCGTACTCCAGCGGGCCCTCCGTGAAGAAGAAGTCCGCCATCTCCACGATCTCCGGGAGGAGGTGGATGCGCTCCTGGATCAGGGGCACGATGCGCTCCAGCACCGCCATGTCCACCGGCCCCACGGCCTTCTCGAGCCACGGTTTGACGGTCTCGGCGAGTTCGCGTGGGGCCATGTTGCGGATGTAGACGCCGTTCATCCAGAGCAGCTTCTCTTCGTTGAAGACGGCGGGGTTCGGCAGCAGCCGGTCCACGTCGAACGCCTTGATTAGCGTCTCGCGGTCGAAGACGTCGGTCTTGTCGTCGAGGGACCAGCCCAGCAGCGCGAGGAAGTTCACGAGGGCGTCCGGGAGGTACCCCTGATCGCGGTACTCCAGCACGGAATGGGCGCCGTGGCGTTTCGAGAGCTTGGCCTTGTCCGGGCCGAGGATGCGCGAGACGTGGGCGTACTTCGGCGGCTCCCAGCCGAACGCGCGGAATATCAGGAAGTGGCGTGGCGCGCTCGGCAGCCACTCGTCGCCGCGAAACACGTGAGAGATCTCCATCAGGTGGTCGTCGACGATCGCTGCGAGATGGTACGTCGGGTAGCCGTCCGACTTCACGATCACGAAGTCGTCCAGCGTGGAGTTCTGGAAGGAGACCTCGCCGCGAATCTCGTCGCGGGTGATGGTCTCCCCGTCCAGCGGCGTCTTGAAGCGAATGACGGGCCTTACGCCGGTCGCTTCGATCTCGGCGCGCTGTTCCGGCGTGAGGTCGCGGCAGTGGCGATCGTAGCGGGGCGGCTCTTTGCGGGCCTGCTGTGCCTTGCGGACCTCGTCCATGCGCTCCGTCGAGCAGTAGCACTTGTACGCCCAGTCCGTGTCGATCAGGCGCTGTGCGTGTTCGTTGTAGATGTCCAGCCGCTCGGACTCGGTGTACGGCGCGTGTGGGCCGCCCTTGTCCGGGCCTTCGTCCCACTCCATCCCGAGCCACCGGAGCGCTGCTATTTGGGCTTGGACGCCGCCCTCCACCATGCGCTCGCGGTCCGTGTCCTCGATGCGCAGGATGAACGTCC
>JANLRX010000126.1:0-2904 GCA_031362025.1 Chloroflexota bacterium | reverse complement strand
GTTCCGTGTACAGCTCCGCGACCAGGCTCTTGCGGTCGTCTCCGAACTCGCGCAGCTCCCACTCGGCGCGTTCGCAGAGCATCGCGGCGGCGAACACTTCGGCCATGAACTGGGCCAGCGGGAACAGGCGGGACTCCGCCGTCTCGCCATCCAGTCGCTTCCAGGCTGAGATCGCGGCGACGAGGTCTTCCTTGCGGTCCTTCACGACACGCGCGGCGGGGATCGCCTCGCCGGCGTTGTCGATCGCTTCCTGGACACGTGCGATGAACGGCTCTTCGGCGCTCTCGCGCTCGATGGCGCGGCGCACGTCGAGGCAGAGGATGTTGTCCGGGCCCTCCCAGAGCGTGTTGATTTGGGCGTCGCGGAGGATGCGCGCGACGGGCCACGTCTCCACGTAACCGTTTCCGCCGTGAATCTCGATCGCGTCGCTGGCCATCGTGATCCCCAGGCGCGCGGCCTTCAGCTTGGCCAGGGGCGGGACGATGCGGTGGCGTTCCTGGTGGTGGCCGCTGCGCTGCCGGTTCGGGTAGCCGTAGCCTTCGAAGAGGAGTGCCTGTACGGCCTCGGCGTCGACGATCATCTCGGCGAGCTTGCGCTTCATCAGGGGGTGCTGGACGAGCGGCGTCTTCCAGGAGTTGCGGGCGTGGGCGTAGCAAATCGCCTCCACCAACGCGCGCCGGGCACAGCCGAGGCCCATCATCGCCACGCCGAGCCGGGCGCCGTTGGTCATCGCCATCAGGCGGGCCATACCTTTGCCGTCGCTCGGGCTGCCGTCGCCGTTGGAAGGCGCGCCGGAGAGCATGAACGCCTCGGCGTCGACGAACTCTACCTCGCCAGAAGCGACTGCGTGGGTACCCAGTTTCGCCTTGAGCTGGCGGATGCGCATGGTGTTGCGGCTGCCGTCGCGCTTGTGCTTGAGCACGAGGAACGGGGTGTTGCCTTTCACTCCGTCGGGGGCGCCAACTGGTTTGGCGAGCACGACGAACGCCTCGCCGTCCAGGTTCGAGGAGAACCACTTGAAGCCGTTCAGCAGCCAGGCGTCGCCCTGCGGCGTGGCCGTTGTCTCGAGGCCGCCGAGGTCTGAGCCGCCCGTGCGTTCGGTGAAGAACTGTCCGGTGCCGCCGACCCACTCGCCGGACTCGATGCGGGAGAGCACGTACTGCTGAACGTCCGGCGGGGCGAACTGCGCGACCTGGCTCTCGACCATGCCGGCGTCGGCGCCCATCGCGCAGGACATGCCGATCTCCGCCTGGTTCAGCAGGTAGCTGTTCGCGAGGAGCAGCGGGCCGGTCGGTACGCCGGCGGCCTCGGCCTCACGGCGGAACTTCGGACCCATGAAGCCGCGCTCGATCAGGTCACGCTTGGTGGCCTTGGCGGACTCGGCGATCGTCACTTCGCTGACGTCGTGGCCCCAGCGGTCGTATTTCACGAGCTGCGGCGGGTTCTTGTCGGTGATCTCGGCACGCTCGGCGACGGGGCCACCCATCAGCTCGCCTAGGTCGTTCAGACGGGGCTCGGCCCAGGTGTACTCGTCCGGAGACAGGTAGTAACGCATCGCGCGCTGGAGAGTGGGGTCGCATTCGTACCAGTTGAGCCCGATCGCGCCGGGGAACCGTTCCGTACGGTAGCGGTCGCTCTTCTCTGGGGTGTTGAACGGCAGCGAATCGAGCCGCTCTGGGCCGTACTTTGCGGATTTTGCGGTTCGCTCTGCTTCTGTAGTCATGCTAGCCCTCCTGTGAGGCCCCGTCCGGCGCCTCAATTGCGATATGAACATTATCGTACAAATGCCGCCGCGGTGTTGCCCCAGCGCCATCCCTCGGTACACTGGATACACATGGCCCTCCGCATCGCCGCCGTTACCATCGATTGCGCCGATCCCGCGTCTATCGCCCGCTGGTGGGGCGACGCCCTCGACTGGCGAGTCACCTACGAGGCGGACGACGAGTGCGTTATCGAGCCACCCGAAGGCGACGAATACGCCGCCCCGCTGCTCTTCATCAAGGTGCCGGACGGCAAGACCGTGAAGAACCGCTTCCACCTCGACCTCCGCCCCACCGACCGCGACGCTGAAATCGCCCGCCTCGAAGGAATGGGCGCCAAACGCATCGAGATCGGCCAGGACCCGAACGCTGTCACCTGGGTGGTGATGGCGGACCCGTTCGGCAACGAGTTCTGCATCCTCCGCGTCCTTACCCCTGAAGAGATCGCGGAGGGCAAAACTTAGAGTGGCTGACTTTGACTCCCTATGGTCCAAGATTGAATCGCTCGCCGGACAGGAGTTCAAGCAAATCCGAGGGCGCGCGTTTCGATATCGGATGCAAGGTGGCTGCATAGTCCCCAATACAACGAATCAACAGATTCCTAAGTCTCACTTTGAGGAGGCTGCGAGCCTAATGCCCCTAGAAAACACCGTCGCCGTGCAGCATTTGCGCGGACCATCTTACATTTACGCAATCTTGATGGATCCACGACTACGAACAGACAGAGGAGACGATGGCAACCGTTAAGGCAAACGGCGTCGAGCTGTATTACGAAGTGCACGGAGCGGGCGAACCGCTGCTGCTCATCATGGGTCTCGGCGCGAACGCGGCGAACTGGCACGCGCAGGTCCCGGTGCTGAGCCGCGAGTTCCAGGTGATCGCCTTCGACAACCGCGGAGCGGGGCGCAGCGAGAAGCCCGGCGGAAGCTACTCGATCCACCAGATGGCTGACGACTCGGCGGCCTTGATGGAGCAGCTCGGCATCGCTTCGGCGCACGTCTTCGGGATGTCCATGGGCGGGATGATCGCGCAGGAGCTGATCCTCCAGCACCCGGCCCGGGTCCGCAGCCTCGTCCTTGGCGGAACGATGGCCGGCGGCCCGACTTCCGTTCGACCGGAGGCATCGACGATCAAAGACTTCGTC
>JANLRX010000367.1:0-3288 GCA_031362025.1 Chloroflexota bacterium | reverse complement strand
CGCACATGTGGTTCGGCGATATCGTCACCATGCGCTGGTGGGAGGACCTCTGGCTCAAGGAGTCGTTCGCAGAGTGGGCCGCCTACTGGTCGATGGAGGCTGCCACGCGCTTCCGGGATGCCTGGGCGGCCTTCACCGTCGGCGCTAAGCAGTGGGGCTACGCCTCCGACATGGCACCCACCACCCACCCGATTCGCCAGCCCGTCACCGACGTCGCCGCCGCCGCCGCAAGCTTCGACGGCATCACCTACCCCAAGGGCGCGAGCGCGCTCAAGCAGCTCGTCGCCTACGTCGGCGAAGAAGCGTTCGTCGCTGGCCTGAAGTCCTACTTCGCGAAACACGCCTGGGGAAACACCGAGCTCAGCGACCTCATCAGCGAGATCTCGACTGCGAGCGGCCGCGATCTGAGCGCGTGGACTCGCGGCTGGCTCGACACTGCCGGCACCGACCGCCTGTCGTTGAAGGTCGACGGCCAGGAAGCCGTGCTGATTGCGACCGGCCCTAACGGCGGCGAACCCCGCCCGCATCGCGTCGTGATCGGTGTCTACCACCGCGCCGGTGAGAGGCTCAACCGAACCCGTGCCGTCTCGCTCGAGACCGTAGGCCGCGAGACCCCAATCGATGAACTCAGCGAGCCCGCTCTCCTCCTCCTCAATGACGACGACCTCACGTTCGCCTCATCGCGGCCCTCTCCCGACTCCCTCGAAGTCATGGTCTCCGATGCTGCCTTGCTCCCGACCGCCGTTGCGCGGGCCACCGCGTTCACAACAGCGTGGGACATGCTTGTGCAGGGCGATCTGCTGGCCGCAGACTTCCTCCGTTGCGTGCAGGGTGTACTCCGCTCCGAGACCGTCGAGAGCCTCATCGAGCCTGCCTTCACCCTTGCTATCGAAGCCGCTGACCTCTGGTCTCCCGACCGCGATCACCAGCGCCTCATGTCCGAACTCGCCGATCTCGCCGTCACCCTCGCGGACACACCGGCGCGTCAGGTCGCCCTCCGGACGCTCTCGCAGGCGGCGACTACCGACGAACACTTCGCGAAGCTGGAGACTGCCGTCGCCGACGACATCGACCTCGCGTGGCGAACACTCATCCGCCGCGCCGAAGTCCGCGAAGTGAGCGAGGCGCAGATAGCGGCGCTTCAGAAGCGTGACCCCGACCCCGACTCCTGGGTCCGCGCCCTCGCCGTCAACGCCGCGCGACCTACCACCGCCGGCAAAGACGCCGCGTGGAAAGCCACTGTCGAAGAGCAGCGGGTGCCCCGCGGCTCCACCTCCGTCGTCGGCCGCGCCTTCTGGCGGCGTTCCCAGGAGCAACTGCTACTACCCTACGCCGACAAGTACATCCAACTCCTTCCGACACTCCACCTTCTGGGGATGATTCCCGCCATGTCGGTCGGAGGTTCGATGTTCCCCAAGTCGCTCGGCGATGAAAGATTCGTAGAACGCGCCCTGGCCGCCGCCACCAGCCCGGACATCAGCCCCATCGTCCGCCGAATCGTCATCGAAGGCTGCGACCGCCTCCAGCGCCGGATCCGCGCCCGCCGTTTGTAAGCTCTGCCCCAATCCCCACCGTCCGCTTCTACATCTATCCGCCCGTAGCGGCGCACCTTTAGGTCGCGCCCGCGCCCGTATGGCGCGCCCCGCGTCTTCGAAGAAGCGCAGTGCAGCCGACGACCCTCAGGGCCGCTCGACGATCCGTTCCTCGTTCAAGTCCACTGTGAACACAAGCGGATCCTTCCCTGGATCAAACGTGTAGGCCACATACAAGTACCTGTGTCCTGGCGAAGGGATCGCCGTGCTGGTCTTCATCCACCTGGCACCACGTTCCAGCACGTCCGCCATCGCCTCAGCGTCCGCCTCCACGATCACTCGCGCCATGTAGCGTTCCTGCGCGGTGAGCGAACACCCTGACCACGCACTACTGATCTCCTTGACGACGATGTCAATGTTCAATGACGTGCAATTGTTCGCATCGTAGTCGACGAGACTGACATAAGCCGGATTACCCCGGCCGGGCCCGGGTGGCGAGGTGTACAAGCTGAGCCCGCCCTCCAGCACGTAGCGGCGCTCCTTCAAAGTCTCGGCAAAGCGGCGGTCATTCAACAGGATCTGCACAACGATTGCGCGTTCCTCGTCCGTGAGGCAGCCCCCATCGCAGCGTGGCGTCGGAATCGGTTCACGAATGAAACCGTCCTGTGCCGTCGACTGCTGCACAACCCCGATTGCCAACACGCCGAGCCCGGCCATCAGTGCCAGACTCCCCATCATCGCGGCCCATAGGAGCGGCGCGAACGAGCGCGTCCGTCGCCGTCCGCTAGCCAACCACGCCCCCGCTTCCTGCCGCGAACTCACCTCTAGCTTCGACAGTATCTCCGTGACGTGATACTTCACCGTTCGCGTCGAGATACCCAACCGAGCCCCGATCTCGTCATTCGTAAGTCCGGCCGCGATCAGCGCCAGCACCTGCTCCTCGCGCTCCGTCAACAATCCAGGGTGTGGAGGCCGCCCTCGCCTGCTCATGACCCGATACTATCGGTCAACCTAGGCTAATTACACTGTACCGCCGCACGTCCTTCTTGCCACTTGCTCCTGGCTAGTCCCCATTCACTATTCCCGATCACGCCCCAATCCCAACCGTCCGCTTCGGCGGGTACTTCCGGAACGTCAGCAAATGGTTCCGCACCCCGCCGTTCAGCGCCTCCAGGTACGCCAGCTTCCGGATCATGTAGCTGCGCGTCTCCTTCGGGTCCAGGTACAGGTTGTACAACCGCCCATACGGGAATCGCTTCAGGTAGCCCGTGAACCCGCCCGGATTCAACACGTCCGTATCGTCGTCCGAGATCGCCGCCATCACGAACTTGTACTCACCCACCCGCAGCGCTGACATCGTCCCGCCCAGCCAGTAGTAGTGGTACTTGCGGTTCGAGATCGCGTCCCCCGCCAGCAAGAACGACGTCTGGTCGATCCCATCGATGAACCGGTCCGACGGGATCTTGTCCAACGCCCCGGCCAGCCCCGCCGCCGTCGGCAAGAAATCCGAGAAATTGAACAGCCCATCGCTCACCCGCTCGTCGATCATCCCCGGCCAGACCATGATCCCCGGCACCCGCACGCCACCCTCCCACGTCGAGCCCTTCGCGCAGCGGAACGGCGTGTAAGCAGCGTCCGGCCACGTCTCCATCTCCGGCCCGTTGTCCGAGGAAATGAACACGAGCGTCTTCTCCGCCTGCCCTGTCTCCTCCAGCGCCGCAAACAGCCGCCCGACGATGTCATCCAGCTCGATCAG
>JANLRX010000091.1:0-1528 GCA_031362025.1 Chloroflexota bacterium | reverse complement strand
GTCGATATGGCAGCGCCGGGCATCGAAGTGCGCCCGCTGGTCAACATGGCTGGCAACCACGACTTCAACGAGGTCTTCTTCGACAACGTGCGCGTCCCGGCGAAGAACATGATCGGCGAAGAGAACCGCGGCTGGTACGTCGGCACGACGACGCTCGACTTCGAGCGCTCCGGCATCGCGACCAGCATCTCGCACACGCTGATGGTGAAGGACCTGGCGCAGTTTGTCCGCGACAATCGCAAAGAGGGCTTCATCTCGAAGAACCCCGGCGTGAAGAACGAAGTCGCCGACCGCCTCATCGAGTCCGCCGCCGAAGAGATGCTCTGCACGAGCGTGATCTCGATGCAGAACCGCGGCCTCGTCCCGAACAAGGAGTCGTCGATCGCCAAGCTCTTCTCGTCGGAGCTCGATGTCCGCATCGCGGGCACGGCGATGAAGATCCTGGGCCTGTACGGGCAGTTGCGCGCCGGCAGCCCTCACGTCGCCGCGAACGGCCGCGTCGAAAGCACCTACCTCTACGCCACGACGAGCACCGTCGGTGGCGGCACATCGGAGATCCAGCGGAACATCATCGCATCAAGAGGACTTGGTTTGCCGAGAGCCTGATCTCTGCGTCCTTCGCGCCTTTGCATTGAACCACAGAGGCACGGAAGCACAGAGCGACAAGAGGAAAGACCACGAGCGAGAAGGAGCCAGACCATGGATTTCAAGGACAACACGGAAGAGGCGGTGTTTCGGACGGAGGTGCGCACCTTCATCGATAACGAGATCAACGCCGAGGTGAAGGACGGCGAACTTGCCGAGCGCGGCATGTATCGCGGTGCCTTCGAGCGGCTCAAGGGCCTCCGCACCAAGCTCTCGTCGCGCGGCTGGATCGCGCCCGCGTGGCCGAAGGAGTACGGCGGTGCCGGACTCTCCGTGATGCAACAGTTCATCATGAACGAAGAGTTCGCCCAGAATCGCGTCCCGCCGGTCGGCGGCATGGGCGTGTCGATGGTCGGCCCGACGATCATCACCCACGGCTCCGAGGACCAAAAGAAGGAGCACCTGAGCCGCATCCTCTCCGGCGAGGTGCAGTGGTGCCAGGGGTTCAGCGAGCCAGGCAGCGGCTCCGACCTCGCGTCGCTGCAAACGCGCGCGGTGAAGGACGGCGACGACTACGTCATCAACGGCCAGAAGATCTGGACATCTGGCGGCATGAGTGCGCACTGGATGTTCATGATGGCACGCACCGACGCCGACGCGCCGAAGCACAAGGGCATCAGCTACTTCCTCCTCGACATGAAGTCGCCGGGCGTCGAGGTGCGGCCGTTGACGAACCTGGCCAACCAGGACATGTTCGCTGAGGTGTTCTTCACCGACGTGCGCGTCCCGGCGAAGAACATCGTCGGTGAGCTGAACCGCGGCTGGTACGTCGGCACGACGACGCTCGACTTCGAGCGCTCGAGCATCGGCAGCGCCGTCGGCATCAAGCTGCAGCTCGACGGTTTGGTGAAATACGCGAAGGCGAACGAGGGTCAGGGATCGA
>JANLRX010000017.1:0-2166 GCA_031362025.1 Chloroflexota bacterium | reverse complement strand
GTCGCGTGCTTGATCCGGTAGTGCGGCTGCATGCCGAGACGCTTGTTGATCTCGCGGCTGATTTGCATCCCCTGGTCGATGCCGAGATCGATCTCCTGGAAGCCGATGACGTCGGGGGCGAGCGCTTGGAGTTGGTCGATGACGAGCGGGAAGCGGGCGTCCCACTCACCCATGCGGTTGAAGAGGTTGAGCGTGGCGACTTTGACTCGCGGCATGATGCGCAAGCTTACACCATCGCGCGGACGCTGCGAGCGGGCCCTCCGCGCTGGGAGAGCCCTCTCGAGAGAAGAGGAGTGACGACGCTTACCAGGTGGGTGGCGCGTCGCGGAGGTTGCCGCAGTAGAGGAGTCCGTCCACGATGCCCTCCATTGTGTAGTTGAGGCCGTCCTTGCCGGTGACTTCCACGGTGGCTTCGCCGGTCTCGATGTTGAAGGTCGCGACGTAGACGACGCCGAGGTGGGTGCCGTCCGGCTGCGTGAGACCGCCGCCGCCCTTCGCCGTAATGACGCCGTCCACACAGGTGAGGTCGCGGACGCCGCCGTTGTAGTAGCCGTACTCTTCCGAGAAGAAGCGGAAGTTGCCGGCGTCGCGGCGACCGAGTTCGACCCCGTGCAGGTCGACGATGTTCAAGCCGTCCTCGCCCTCTTCTTCCAGCGTGCCGATCGCGATTGCCGTGTTCTTGGCGAGCGGCGGACGCGGTTGGCCCGAGGCTTCGGGTGCCGGCGGCTCGCCCTCCTGCGCACTGGAAGTTGCGCTGAACGCGAGAATCCCGATGAGCACCGCGAGTGCCGGAACTACGGTCGAGGCTCCGATGGTAGCCCAGTTACGTACCCTCATGTCTGTTCCTCCTTTCGCCTTTCGGCGAGCTGTTGTTGAATTCAGACTAGGCACGCGTGGTTAGGCAGCCATTAGCGGAAGATTGGAGTTCCTTAAGAAGAAATGGTTAAGGCGAGGCGTTCGACAGCTGTTCAATCGCGGCGCGGGCGAGCTGGGTTGGTTCACCGGGCGAGCGCTCGACGCCGGCGCTGGCGAAGACGTAGGTGACACGGGAGACGGTGCGGCCGGTGGCGGTCTCGAGGCCGTAGACGTAGAGGCCGGCCTGGAGTTCGTAGTCCCGCATGCGCTCGTCGACTTGGCCGGCGGAGATGTTATCAGTCTTCCAGTCGACGACTTCGATGCCGTCGGGCGTTTCGATCACGAGGTCGATGAAGCCTTCGAGTACCTTGCCGGCTACTTGGAGGGCGAACGGGACCTCGCGCATCGATCGGAGCGAAGTGACGGCCCGCTGCCATGCGCCGGACTGGAGCACCCACCGGACGAGGCGCTCGACGTCGGCGGTCCTGTGGGGGACGGCTTCGGCAACTGCCTGCGCTCGGCAGAAGGCGGCGATTGTGGCGTCGTCAGCGTCTAGGGGGAGGCTCTGGATGGCGGCGTGGACGGCGCGGCCGAGGCGGGTCCCGGCGCGACCGTGGGACCAGGGTTCGCTCTCGTCGTCGCGCTCGGTTTCGGCGTCGACGGCGGGTGCCGTCAGTGTGGCCTTTATCGCCGTGGCGCTGGTGAACTCGCGCTTCTTGGCGCCGGTTACGAGTGTTTCCCGCTGCATGTTGAAGGCGGCTGTCGTGACGTCATCGGGAGGGAGATCGACTTGCATGCCTTCGAATGGGACGGCGCGATCGCTTGGTGGGGAGGGTTCGATTGGCCATTCGGGAGCGTGGTCGCGGGCGCCTGCGTCGATCAGGCGGTTGACCGCGGCGTTACTGAAGCTGCTTTTGCCCTGGTAGAGGGAGAGGAGCAGGTGATCGCGGGCGCGGGTGGCGCCGACGTAGAGGACGCGGTTGAATTCTGCGCTGTCATGGGCGCTCTCGTCGGCGTGGAGCTGTTCGTAATCGCCCAGCGTAAATAGTCTGTTTCCGCCGCTTGTGCCTGCCCGGACCCCAACGCGTTCGCTTGAGTAGTCCCGCACGTAAGTGGCATAGCTTGGGAAGGGCGCCGCCGTCAGGCCAGCCAGGATGACGATCGGAAACTCGAGACCCTTGGAGCCGTGGACGGTAAGGATGCGCACGGCGTCTTCGTCGTCGTCCACGCCTGCACCTTCGTTGTCGAGGATCTGGGCCTCGGCTTGTTTTTCGAGCCAGGTCACGAAGGCACGCAGGCTCTCGGGGCCAG
>JANLRX010000500.1:0-6365 GCA_031362025.1 Chloroflexota bacterium | reverse complement strand
GTCGATCAGCGTCGTTGTGCCGGGCGCGGACCAACTCGAGACGACCCCTTGCGCGATAGTGGCTATCGCAGCCGAGCATGGCCTTGACGCGCTGGTCAGTTACCGGCGCGGATCGATGCGAGTGCGTTTAGTGCGGCGTCTGGCTGGAGCGCCCGCTACTAGTGCATCTCCTGCCCGCCGCTGATGTTGATCGCCTGCCCCGTCATGTAATCAGCGTCGTCGGAGGCGAGGACGGTGATCACGTTTGCCACGTCCTTCGGATACCCGATCCGGTTGAGTGGGATCGGCGGCATCCCCGCCGTCTTCAGCGCCCAGTCCTCCAGTGTCTGCCCCGTCGCGTTCAGGATCGGGTCCAGCGTCCCGCGCAACAGTGGCGTGTCGATCGTTCCGGGGCAAACCGCGTTGACGGTGATCTGGTGTACCCCCACCTCCTTGGCCATCGCCTTCGATATCAGGATCACACCGGCCTTCGTCGCGCAGTAAGGCCCGAGGAACGCAAACCCCGTCTTCCCCGCCTGCGACGCCACGCTGATGATCCGCCCGCCGCCACCCTGGCTGATCATCTGCTTACCCGCCGCCCTCATGCAGAGGAACACCCCGCGCAGGTTCACCGCGATCGTGCGGTCGAACCCCTCGTCCGTCATGTCCACAATCGGCGCCGGCGGGTTCCCGATCCCGGCGTTGTTCACGCAGATGTCCACCCGCCCGAAGCGCTCCACCGTCTTCGCGAAGAACCCGTTGACGTCCTCCGTCTTGCTAACGTCCGCCACCACCGTCTCCGCCTCCGCGCCGGCATCCCGCACAAGCGCCGCCGTCTCCTCAAGCCCCTTCGCGTTCATATCGATGATCACGACCTTCGCGCCCTCTTTGGCGAAGCGCTCCGCGACCCCGCGCCCAATCCCGCTGCCGCCGCCCGTGATGATGGCGACCTTGTCCTTCAAAAGCATGGAAAATGCCCTCCCTCGACTGTTCAGTGAGTGTCGAGTATAGGCGGCGGAGGCTTAAGCGTCTGCCGAGTCGGCGACACCTGCCCTGGCGCCACGAATATCCGGGCTCGTGCCCGTTGTCCCGTGCGCTTAGCGTTCGGCCTTACGGATCACGAACTTCGTCGCCGTGTGCGTCTCCGAAAAGCGCACGACCTTCACGTCCACGAGCCCTGACTCCAGCCCCAACCGCAGCACATCGTTCTCCCCGAACGCCTTCTGCCCCTTGCGATAGACAACCCACACCGCACCGTCCCGCTTGATCCCATCGCGCAGCTCGTGCATCCGCGCCATGCCCTCCGCCGACTGCACACCAAGGAACACAATGTCGACGTCCCCGGCTGCCGCATTCATAACCTCCGCGCGCGCTGCCAGGTCCCGTCGGAAGCCGTCATCCGCCACATCAATCACTGCGACGCGCATCCCCGGCTTCACCCCCAGCTTGTCGAGGAGGCTCTTCGGGTTCCGGATCTTCTCCGCCCACGTCGCCGCCTTCGCTCCCAGCACGAGAACAGCGGTGCCGCCCGAGTGCGTGATCCGCAGCTCGTCGTCTACGGCCTCGATCGACTGAATCGACTTGAACGGGATCTTGACCCGCGCCCCGTCATCGCCGCGAAAGATCACCTCGTCCGTCTCCAGCAGCGCGCGCCCCTCGCTCTGGGCGCCGTTGATCGTCGCGCTGCAGCGGAGTTCTTGCCCCACGTTAGAGGAACTTTTCGACGAAGCTGATGCCGTAGTACCCGACGTACGCCATCAGGATGCCTCGCCCAATCTTCCCGATGAGGATCGCCGGATAGAAGATGCGGACCGGCACACGAGCAGCCCCTGCCGCGAGCCCCGCCACATCGAACACCGGCGAGGGCGCGAACGACATCAGGAGCATCGTCTGAAACGGCCGCTTGTGGATCCAGCCGCGGATCGTCTGGTATATCTTGCGTTTCTCCATCAGCCGTCCTCCGTTGATGCCGGCGAAGTATCCCGTGAACTCGCCGATCGACTCCGCGGACCCGGCTGCAATGCCAACCATGATCGGCGCCGGGATGCCCCAGACCGGGTCCATCACCGCGCCCGCCGCAAACGTCAGCCCTCCGCCGGGGATCGGGATCAGCACAGACGACGCGCGGAGGAGCGAGATCAGCCACAGCGCCGGGTAACCCCAGGTGCCGGTGATGTCGTCCTCCCCCAGGTCCAGCCACAGGAACCCAGCCGCGATACAAAGAGCGAAGGCGCCGATCAGCCCTAGCATCACGAACTCCAGCCGGATGTTGAGCCGCCAGAAGCGTAAGTACGTTAGCGTGCGGTCGAGTTCGGCGGCGGCGGGTGTGGCGCCCGTGTCTGCATCGGTCATCAGGGTGCGTATATCTTACGGGACGCCGGGCGTTACTTGCCGCCGGTCACGCCACCCGAGCTCGCGAGGATCTCCTCAAGGTGCATCTGCCATTCGAGCGCGGACCGGCGCTTCGCGGGCGTGTCGGCCAGCTCTTCGTAGATCGCCTGGCCCCAGCGAATGTGCTCCTCTTCGTCGATCAGGATGAACTTCAGCGTCCGCACCGTCGGCGAGTCGCAGATCTGGTCAGTCACCGCGGCGTGGTGGCGGTAGTACACGGCCAGGTGCGTCTTCAGCACCCGGTACAGCCCGACCAACCGCAGCAGTTCATCGTTCTGGTTCTGCATCTCCGTCACGAACCGCGCGAACTCATCGTTCGGCGGGCGCCGTACGTCCGCTACCCGCAGCGTCGGTGGGATCGACATGTCGATGTTCTCCTGGATCCGCAGCTCCGGCAGCCGCCGCCCGATCGCGTCGGCGTGCAGCGCGTCCTGGTAAGCGTGGTCTGCCAGTACCAGCTTCAGCTTCGGCGCGGCCATCGTCGCCACCCACCCCGCCGCCGCCTGCATGCACGCGATCTCCGCGTACCGGTAGTGGATCAGCCGGCGCGCGCTCTCGTCCACCGAGAACTGCCCGCCCACCTGCCGCAGGTCAATCGCAAGTTCCATTACGACGTCAGCCTGATTACCTGCGCCTCAGCGTACGAGCGCAGTCCAACCTTCAATATCCGCTGCTGGCCGGCCCACTTTCGGGCGCGGACCTTCGCCGCTTCCAGGTTCTCCGGCGTCGGCCGCACGTCCGGGTTGTGCGTGATGCACGACATCGGGCACACCTGTGCGCAGATGTCGCAGTCGATGCAACCGTCAGGCTCCACGCGGTGCTTCCGGTTGACCGAATCGAAGTAGAAGATCGTCTCCGTCGGGCACTCCCGCCGGCACCAACCGCAGTTGATGCAGCTCTCCTGGTGGATCTCGTAGGACATCGTCGTTCGCCGGGAAACGTCTCCGCGAGACGTTACGCGGGTGTCGTCTCCTGCTTCGTCGTCGCGCCCATGTACTGTCTCGCCATCTGGCGCACCATCTCGATACCCTTCTCGAACTCTTCCTGCGCCGCCTTCGCGCGGGTTGCGCGCCACGGCTGCTCCTCGGACAGCTTCTCGAGCCAGTAGTCCCCGATCCCAACGTGGGTCACTTCGTCCGCCATGTTGAAGTCGTGGCAGTGCTCCACCATCGTCTCGCCCGTCTTCTCCGCCAGATCGCGGATCTCCTCGAACGTCGTCAGCGCAAACCCTTCCAGCGAGATGTTGATCCGCGCCATCAGGATCGCCGGGTCCAGGTCCTCCGCCGGGATCTCCACGTCACCGCTCGGGCCAAGGATGATGTCTGGGTACTCGCCAACGTACGACCCGAGCGACTCGAGCAGCTGCATGTTGAGCTGAGTGTGGCGCGACTCATCGAACGTCTGCCGGGCGAACGCCAGCGTCATGTGCCACGGCACGTTGTACTCTTCCGTCTCGACGACAAAGCGCCCGAAGAAGTCCACGCCGCGGAACTCCGCGCTCAGGATCGCCATGATCAGCGGGGCGAAGAAGCGACGGTCCTTCCGGGCCATCTCGCGCAGCACGACCGGGTTGTAGTTCTGCGGCCCGCCCAGCTTCTCCGCGAGGGCGGCGCGCTCCTCGTCGGACATCTCCATGATGCTGCGGTACGGGGGCTCGCGGCGTGCCCCACCGGGTGCCAGTCGTTCTTTGAACGCTTGTGTCATGTCGCCCACCTTCTCGCTGGCCGGATAACTGGCCGTATTCTACTGCAAGCCTGACGTGCCCGTTGCGCGACACACTCTAACATACTGACCGTTCAGTCACCGTTGACGTGCGTCGCACTTGGTGGGATTATTCTCATCACCTGCCCGGAAGGAGATCTGCTCTTGCCCGACGACACTGCCTCTGCGCCTGTTTTCGTTCCGCCCGGCGGGGGTCACGCGTCAGCTGACCCCATCGGCTATGTTCAGCACACTAAGGCGGATTCCACCGACTCTCGTGACGCGTATTGCCTCCACGAAATGATGAAGCCGGTTGGGGAGGGTCCTCCCGTTCATGTTCACGCGGACATGGAAGAGGCCTTTTACGTCCTCGAGGGAGAGTTCACATTCATTGTCGGGGGCGATGACCTCGTTGCAGCGGCCGGAGCCTTTGTGCTTGTTCCCCGGGGCGTACCGCATGGCTTTCGAAACAGTGGGAACTCCGATGGCCGGTACCTTCGTATATTCTCGCCCTCGCCTGGCCAAAACGAACTGGATTCGATGAGCGCGCGCGGTGAGCGCATCGCTCTAGCCAGGGCTCGCAACGAAGGAACCACGCACGAACTGCTCGCCCGAGAGATTGCTGGGTCTCAGCCCTAAAGGAGAAGCTTCATGAAATTCGGACTCTTTTACGAACACCAGCTCCCCAAGCCCGTCGGCAAGGAGCAGTGGGATCCTGACGCCGAGCACAAGATGATGAAGAACGCGCTCGACCAGATCGAACTCGCGGACCAGATCGGTTTCGACTACGTGTTCGAGGTCGAGCACCACTTCCTCGAAGAGTACTCCCACTCCTCCGCCCCCGAGGTGTTCCTCGCCGCCGCCAGCCAGCGCACGAAGAACATCCGCCTCGGCCACGGCATCACCCTCATGCCGCCCCGCTACAACCACCCCGCCCGCGTCGCCGAACGCATCGCCACGCTCGACCTCGTCTCCGACGGGCGTGTCGAGTTCGGCACCGGCGAGTCCAGCTCCGAGATGGAGATGGGCGGCTTCGGCGTCGACCGCGACGACAAAAAGCAGATGTGGGAAGAGGCCACCCGCGAGGTCGTCAAGATGATGACCGAAACCCCGTACGAAGGCGTCGAGGGCGCTTACTTCGGGATGCCCTCGCGCAACGTCGTCCCCAAGCCCCTCCAGAAGCCGCACCCTCCCCTCTGGGTCGCCTCCTCCCGCCGCGAGACCACCATGGTCGCCGCTCGCCTCGGCATGGGTTCCCTCGGCTTCTCCTTCGAGACCCCGGAAGAGGCGGAAGAGCGCGCCGACTCCTACTACGAGCTCATTCGTGAGGAGTGCTACCCAATCGGCAAAGCGATCAACCCCGCCCTCGGCGTAGTCTCCGTTCTCTCCTGCTTCGACTCGGATGAGGAGGCCATCGCGAAGGGCCAGGAGGGCGCCCAGTTCTTCGCCTACTCCCTCGCCTACTACTACAACCCCTTTACCGGCGGAAACCACAAGCCCGGCCGCAAGAACATCTACAACGACTTCGCCAGCGCCCCCGAAGACCAGCGCTGGGGGCCCTTCGGTGACGCCTTCCGCGGCTTCGGTGGCTTCGGCGGTGGCACCGGTGGCGCCGAAGAGCCCGAAAACGAGACCACCCGTGCCCTCTGGCGCGCTGCCCAGCGCGGCGGTTGCATCGGCACCCCCGATTTCGTGAAGGACACCCTCCGCAAGTACGAGGATGCCCACCTCGACCTCATGATCTTCGTGGCCCAGTGCGGCGCCCGGACCCACGAAGACGTCATGGACTCGATCTACCGCACCGGCACCAAGGTCATCCCGGAGTTCAAGGAACGTCACGCCAAACACCAGGAGTGGCGCGCCAAGCAGCTCGAAGGCGTCGAATACCCCATCAACTCGACGATTTAGCGACTGGACCGCGTCTTATACTGGAAGCGCTATGGCAATTGATGTGCGTTCGCGGCTCAACATATCGGACGAACAGCTGGCGGAATTCTGCCGAAAGTGGAAGATCGTCCGCCTTGAACTGTTTGGGTCAGCGCTCCGTGACGACTTCGACTCGGGACGAAGCGACCTTGACCTGCTCGTGACCTTCTCCGCCGAGGCCGACTGGAGCCTCTTCGATGAGTTGCAGATGGAAGGGGAGTTCGCTGCCCTGGCCGGTCGGGATGTCGACATGGCAACTCGCGCCGAAGTCGAGCAGATGAAGAACTACATCAGGCGGAGACGGATTCTCGAATCGGCCCGAACGATATATCAGGCCGCATGACGGCAGAGCGTGATGACGACGCCCT
>JANLRX010000469.1:0-3152 GCA_031362025.1 Chloroflexota bacterium | reverse complement strand
ACTCCGTCTGGGTGATGGACCACTTCTTCCAACTCCCGATGATCGGCGGGGCCGAGATGGACATGCTGGAGGCCTACACAACGCTCGGCTTCCTGGCCGGCCAGACGAAGCGCGTCACTCTCGGCACGATGGTCACCGGCGTCACCTACCGAAACCCCGGCATCCTCGCCAAGCAGGTGACGACGCTCGACGTGCTGTCCGGCGGCCGCGCCTGGCTGGGAATCGGCGCCGCCTGGTTCGACCGTGAGCACGACGGCCTCGGGGTCACCTTCCCGCCGCTGAAGGAGCGCTTCGAACGTCTCGAAGAAGCGCTGCAGATCGCCCACCAGATGTGGAACAGCGACAACAATGGCCGCTTCGACGGCAAGCATTACCAACTCGCCGAGACGATCAACTCCCCGCAGGCGCTCTCGAGGCCGCACCCGCGCGTCCTCATCGGCGGCACGGGCGAGAAGAAGACGCTGCGCTTCGTCGCCAAGTACGCCGACGCCTGCAACATCAGCGCCTTCGGCCAGCCACCGTCGTTCGTCAAGGGCAAGCTCGATGTTCTCCGCGAACACTGTGAGCGCGAGGGCCGCAACTACGACGACATCGAGAAAACGGTCCTGACGTACTTCATGACCGGCCCCAACGGCGAGATGACCGGCCAGATCGTCGAGCAGCTCGGACAGCTGGCAGAGGTCGGCGTCCAGACCGCCATCGGCGGCGTCATGGGCGTCGAGAACTTGAAGCCGCTGGAAGCGCTGGGGCGAGACGTCCTCCCCCAGATCGCGAAGCTGTAGTCAAAGGAACAGAGGAGAGGTAGCTGTGGGAATCGGGCGGCTGGAATACAAGTGGATAGTCGGGATCGTCTTCGTCTTCGGGCTCTTCATGGACCTGCTGGACATGACGATCGTCAACGTCGCCGTGCCCGACCTCGCCCGCGAGTTCGACGCCACCACCACACAGGTGCAGTGGGTCGTCACCGGCTACCTCCTCAGCCTCGCCGTCTTCATCCCGGTCTCCGGCTGGCTTGGCGACCGCTTCGGCACGAAGAAGATCTTCATGCTGGCGCTCTTCATGTTCACGTCGGCGTCGTTCGCCTGTGGACTGGCCTGGAGCATCGAATCTCTGATCGCCTTCCGCGTCCTCCAGGGCGTCGGCGGCGGCATGCTCACCCCAGTCGGCACCGCCATGCTCTTCCGCGCCTTCCCGCCCCACGAGCGGGCCAAGGGCGCCGCGATCCTGATGATCCCGATGGTCGTCGCGCCCGCCAGCGGCCCCGTCATCGGCGGCTACCTGGTTGAGTTCCAGGACTGGCGCTGGATCTTCCTGATCAACATTCCGGTGGGCGTCCTCGGCTTCATCTTCGCCGGCATGTTCCTCAAGGAAGAGAAGCAACCGACGCCGGGACAACTCGATGTCCGCGGCCTCCTGCTCGCCTGCGCCGGTTTCGCGACCCTGATGTACGCGCTCGCGGAGGCAGGCGACCGTGGCATCGACGACCAACGGGTCCTCGCCTTCGGCGGCGCCGGGATCGTCCTCCTCATCTTGTTCGCGCTGGCCGAGCTACGGACTCCCGAGCCGATGATCGACATGCGCCTGTTCAAGAACCGGCTCTTCGCGGCCACGAACGTCGCGCAGATGATCGGTTTCGCCGGGCTTACGGGCGGGCTCTTTCTGCTACCGCTGATGCTGCAATCTCCATCAGGGTTCGGGCTCGGCGCGTTCGAGTCCGGCCTGACGACGTTCCCACAGGCGATCGGCGTGGTCTCAATGGTGCAGGTGAGCAGCCGCCTGTACTACCACGTCGGGCCGCGCCGGATCCTCATGCTCGGCCTGACAGGCGTCACCGCTACGATGTTCGCCTTCGTCTTCATTGACGCCGGAACGAACCTCTGGTGGATCCGCGGGATCATGTTCCTGCGTGGGTGCTCGTTCGCCTTCATGCTCATCTCGTTCCAGACGGCCACCTTCGCCACAATCAGCCCGACAGCCATGGGACGGGCGAGCGCGATCTCCAGCGCCGGCCGCCAGGTGGGTGCAAGCTTCGGAGTGGCGCTCCTCGCGACAGTCCTCACGAGCCGCCTCGCCGCGCACGATACGGCGCTCGGCGGGCCCGCGGCCAACGCCTCTGGCACCTTCGCTGCGTTCGACGAAGCGTTCCTCGCCGCGTGTGCAATCACGCTGCTGGGAGTCGTCGCCGCCTTCTTCGTGAGCGACAAGGAGGCCGCTCCGTCAATGGTGAGACGAGAAAAGGTGCAAGAGTCCGATTCCGGCGCACCGCCCGAACCCGTAGCCGCCCACTAGCGCCTTAACGCGAAACGGGAGCGCTTGGGGCGGGTGCTTGCCAGCGGTCAGCCCAACATGACACGGCGCTGATCACGGCACCGAGGTCCTGGCCCTTGGCCGTCAGCGAATATTCGACCCGCACCGGAGTCTCCGGCCAGACGGTCCGCAACACGATCCCCTCTGACTCCAGCTCCTTCAGGCGCTCTGCCAGCATCCGGTCCGAGAGTCCGGGAACCGTTCCGCAGATGTCGCTGAAGCGCGATACGCCGCTCATCAGGGCGCGCAGGATCGCCCCCGTCCAGCGCCTGCCGATCAGCTCGACAGTCCACTGGTACTTCGGACAAAAGGGCGATTGTTCGTTGTGTTCGGCGCTCATATCTGTATCCATTCTTACTCTTGATTAGGGTCTTGACAACCATAACCTACTGACATATAGTATCTTACATCAGATAAGCGCCTAACGGCAAATCAAGGAGGAACCCCTCATGACCACCGAAACACAAGTCGTACCAAGCACCAGCACCTGGACTGTCGACAAGACCCACTCCAACGTGGACTTCTCCGTGAAGCACCTCGTCATTAGCACCGTCCGCGGCCACTTCCGTGACTTCGACGCCACCGTCTACCTGGACGAATCCAACCCGGAGAACTCCACCGTATCCGCTAGCATCGATGTCGCGAGCATCGACACGAACGAGGGCGCGCGCGACGAGCACCTGCGTTCCGACGACTTCTTCAACGCCGCCGAGTTCCCGAAGCTCACCTTCGCCAGCACGAGCGTCGAGCAGCTCGGCCCGACGAAGTTCAAGGTGACCGGCAACCTCACGGTCCGAGACGTCACCCGCGAAGTCGTCCTCGACGGCAACTTCGAGGGCCGCATC
>JANLRX010000461.1:0-4879 GCA_031362025.1 Chloroflexota bacterium | reverse complement strand
GCTTGCTCGCCGCGATCCTCCGCCAGCAGTTCCCGAACGCCCGCTTCACCCTCATCGACATCTCCGACGAAATGCTCGCGAAGGCCCACGAGCGCTTCCCCGACGGCGACGTCCGCATCATCGCCGCCGACTACTCGCAAGAGCCGATCCCCGGGCGTTTCGACGCCATCGTCTCCGCGCTCTCGATCCACCACCTGACCGACGAGCACAAGGCGGCGCTCTTCCACCGCATCCACGAGGCGCTAAACCCGGGCGGCGCCTTCATCAACGCCGACGAAGTGAAGGGCCCAACCCCCACGATGGACAAGTTCTACTGGGACGAATGGGTGCGTGAGATCACCGCCCGCGGCGTCGACCCCGCCGAGATCACCGGCGCCCTGGAACGCATGTCGCACGACATCCCCGCCACGCTCGATGCCAACCTCGCCTGGTTACGCGATGCCGGTTTCGCAGACGTGGACTGCTACTACAAATACTCCGGGTTCACAGTCTTCGGCGGCGTTAAGTCGAAGTAGCCCGCCTTCATCGGCTATTAACAACCATCCCCCTCGTTTTGTTGACCGCAAACTCCCCCGATGCTACGTTGCCAATGCGCTTAGCTAAGCGCGCGATAAAATGGTTACACGTTCCTCAACCACCCCCAAACGCACCCGGCGCGGCCCCTACACTCGGAAGCAGATCCTCGACGCCTCCCTGCGTCTCTTCTCCGAGCGCGGCTTCACCCGGACGACCGTGCGTGACATCGCCCGTCAGGCCGGCATCACCGACGCCGCGATCTACTACCACTTCGATTCCAAGCGCGATCTCCTCGTCGCCCTCGTCGACGAGCGCGGCTTCCTGACCAGCCTCCAGAACCTGGAGCGCGTCGAAGCGGACATGGCCCTCCGCGAACTCGTCCTCTGGATGTCCGCCGGCGCTGTCAACCTGATGGACGCCAACCGCGACTTCTTGCGCCTGATCATCATGGAGGGCCTCGGCGGCGACGAAGCGGCCCTCGAACAGTACAGCCACCTGCTGGACCTCTGGGAGGACGCCCTCACCACCGTTCTCAAGCGCTACGAGGCGAAGGGCGAACTGCGAGACGGGCTCTCCGAAGACCTCGCCCGCCACATCATCTACACCATCCTTATGGCCTTCCAGGACAGCCTCCTCGGCCGCCACGGCTTCTCCGGCCCCACCACAGACGAACGCCAGGCCGCCCTCCGCTCGTTCCTCGGCCCCAGCCTTCACCTCCTCCTCGACGGCGTCGTCTAACGTAGCGACATGACCCTCAACGTAGGGCTCATCGGCTGCGGGCACATCGGTCGCTTCCACTCCACCGCCATCCGGGCCATCGCCCGCCGCCAAGTGCTCGACATAAACTACGCCGCCGTTTGCGACCCGCTCCCTGAACGCGCCCGCTCCTTCGCCGAAGTCACAGGCGCCGAGGCCTACACCGATCCCGCCGCACTCCTCGACTCCCCCGATATCGACGCCGTCTACATCTGCGTGCCCACGGCGTACCACAAAGACCTCGTCCTCCGGGCCGCCGAGCGCGGCAAGCACATCTTCTGCGAGAAGCCCCTCGCCACTAACCTCGCCGACGTCATCGAGATGACAGAAGCCGTCGAGCGCGCCGGTGTGACGCACGCCGTCGGCCTCGTCCTCCGCCACTCGCCCGTCCTCACCGTTCTTCGCGATCTCATGCAGGACGGCACCCTCGGCCGGCTCATGACGATCGTCTTTCGGGACGACCAGTTCTTCCCCATCACAGGCCACTACGCTAGCGAATGGCGCAAAGACCCAGCCATCGCGGGGGCCGGAACCCTCCTCGAGCACTCCATCCACGACATCGACGTCCTGAACTGGCTCGGCGGTGCCGTCCACAGCGTTCGTGGTACCACTCGCAACTTCGCCGGCTACGAAGGCGTCGAAGACCTCGCCTCCGCCCAGATCAGCTTCGAGAGCGGTGCCCAGGCCAGCCTCGTCTCCGTCTGGCACAGCGTCCTCGGTCGCCCCTCCACCCGCCACATCGAAGTCTTCATGGAGAAGGGCGTCTTCTCGATCGACCAGGACTTCCTCGGCCCCATCGAAATGCAGGTCCACGCCCAAACCGCTGAGACCATTCCCGCCGACGAGGTGCGCAGCCGTTACCTCCGCAGCCTCGGCCTCGACGACGACGTGTTTGAAGGCCTCGTCCGCTACTCTCTTGAAGACTACTTCTTCCTCAAGGCCGCGCTGGAAAAGCGCCCCGCCTTCCCCGGCTTCCGCACCGCCCTTGAAGCGCACCGCGTCGTCGACGCGATCTACCGTTCCGCTGCTGCTTCCGGCGCCGAAACCCGCCTCGCCTGACTACAGCCGCCGACGCCTCTTATCCGGACCCTAACCTGCCCGTATCTGAGCCTCTGAGCCGTTCACGGTCATTTCCCCTAGCGTTCACGCCGCTGACATGTAACAGATCGCCTGTGCAGCGTCTAACCATGTGCCAGATAGAAAATAAGAGGTGACCCAATGAACAACTTCGTCCTCAGTCTCATAGCCAGATTCCAGAGCGAGCGCGGTCAGGCCCTCGCCGAATACGCCCTCATCCTCGCCTTCATCGCCCTCGCTTGCATCCTCGCTCTGGGCCTCATCGGCACAGCCCTGGACGGCAAGCTCACCGGCGTCTCGGACGAGCTGGTCTAGACTCGGCTATCCCCTTCGCGCGGCCAGGAGCCTGACTCCTCGCCGCGGCTCCAATCGAGCATCAGCACGTCGATCTCCTCGCCCGCCTCCACCACATCGACGTCCGCCGGGATGATAGTCAGCCCATTCGCAAGCATCATCGACGTCAACATGTTCGATCCCTGCGCCCCCGTCAGCCTCGCGTAGTACCGCCCGTCCCGCTCGCTGACCAGGCACCGCGCGAAGTACACCCGCGGGTCGTCCACGTTCTCGATGCGCTCCTCCACCGTCGCCCGGATGATCGCCCGCCGGAAGTCCGTCTTTCCCATCATCTTCAGGATCGCCGGCCGCCCGAACAGCTCGAACGCCACCATCGAGCTCACCGGATTCCCCGGCAACCCGATATGCGGGATCCGACGCCCGTCCTTCTGGAACGACCCGAACGCCAGCGGCTTCCCCGGCTTCATCCTCACCGTCCAGAAGTCCACCTCTCCCTCCCGCGCCAGCACATCCTTCACGATGTCGTAGTCGCCCTTAGACACGCCCGCCGACGTCACCAGCATGTCCGCCGCGAGCCCCTCGTGGATCTTCGCCGTCAGCGCCTCCACCGTGTCTCCGGCGATCCCCAACAGCCGTGGCTCTCCACCGTAGCGCCGCACCAACGCCGCGATGCTGTACGCGTTCGCGTCGTAAATCTGCGCATCGGTGCGTTGCTTTCCCGGCTCGATCAGCTCATCACCCGTCGAGAGCACCGCCACCACCGGCCGCCGGATCACCCGCACCCGGTCCCGCCCCAGCGACGCGATCACCCCGATCTCCTGTGGCCGCAGCACGGTCCCGCGCGGCACCACCATCTCGCCCGCGCGCACATCGCCACCCGCTGCCCGTACGTTCGCCCCCGGTCGAGCCTCCTCCAGCACCCGCACCGTCGCCGCCACCTGCCCGCTGCCAGATGGCGCGCGGTCGAACGGCTCATCTGTCTCTTCAAACGGCACGACGCTGTCTGCTCCCGCCGGGATCGGCGCCCCCGTCATGATCCGCACCGCCGTACCGGGACCGACCTCGCCCTGGTACACGTATCCCGCCGCCACCTCGCCGATTACCTGCAGCTCGCGCGGCGACTCTTCGCTCGCGCCCGCCGTGTCCTCCGCCCGGACGGCATACCCGTCCATTGCCGTATTAGCCAACGGCGGAATATCGAACCCGGCGCTGATCTCCTCGTCCAGCACCTGCCCCAGCGCCTCCAGCGGGTGCTTGTCCTCCGCCCCCAGCACATCCGCAGTCGCGAGGATACGCGCCAGCGCCTCCTCGATGCTGATCATGTCCAAATGTCTTGCTACTGGCTACTGATTACTTGCTACTGGCACTACCCGAGTCGCACGACGAGGCAAGTGGTCGTCCGCTGCACCCCGTCCACCACCTGGATCGCGTCCGTGATCGCCCGGCCCAGCTTGTCCAGGTCGTCCGACTCCAGTTGCACAATCACATCGAACGGGCCCGTCACCGCGTCCACCGACACAACCGTCGTGTCGTGCACCGACTTCGCCTTCATCACGCCCTTCGCCACGTCATTCGCTTTACCAACTGCACACTCAACAAGCACGTAAGCTCGCATCGGGGCGGCCTCCTCTATTGCTATACCTTGGCACTATACGTTGCGCGTTCAGAGCATATAGGAGGGCGGCCGCGTGTCAACCCTCGCATGCCTATCAGTGTCCGTAATCCGTTGCGCCCACACACCGCCTTCACCGCATTCTATCGAACACTCAACCGCGTGCTTGTTATAAGACGCTCACTTAGTCGTCCAGTCCTGCGGAGAGGGAGGCGCAGAAATGGCAGACTCAATCCCGCAGCCCCACGGTGAGCGAGGTCAGGCGCTAATCATGTTCACGATGGCGATCGTCGGCATGGTTAGCTTTCTTGCCCTGGTCGTCAATGTCGGTTTCTATCTGGGTGAACGCAGGCACCTGCAAAACGCGGCCGATGCGGCCGCCCTCGCCGGCGCGCAACATCTTCCGTCGGACCCAGCCGCGGCCCAGGCCGAGGCGCGGGACTATGCTCTTCGGCACGGACTGACGGCTGGCCAGATCAAGTCGATCACCGTTACTTCACGAGCCGCCTCGAATGACACTGTACGGGTGAAATTGGCCACGGACGTGAACTTTGCTCTCGCCGAAGTCTTCGGCCTAAGCGAAGCATCCGTCGGCGGCTCGGCTGGAGCCGCGGCCGGCTCATT
>JANLRX010000343.1:0-4802 GCA_031362025.1 Chloroflexota bacterium | reverse complement strand
TTCGAGGACGCGATCATCCTTTCGGAGCGGATCACGCAGGACGACAAGTTCACGTCGATCCACGTGGAGAAGCACGAGGTTGAGGCGCGAGACACGAAGCTGGGCCCGGAGGAGATCACCCGGGACATCCCGAACGTTGGTGAGGAGAGCCTCATCGATCTGGACGAGTACGGCATTATCCGCGTTGGTGCTGAGGTTCAGTCCGGCGACATCCTCGTCGGCAAGATCACGCCGAAGGGCGAAACGGAGCTGACGGCGGAAGAGAAGCTGCTGCGGGCGATCTTCGGTGAGAAGGCGCGTGAGGTGAAGGACACTTCGCTGCGAGTCCCGCACGGTGAGCGCGGCAAGGTAATCGAGACGCGCTTCTTCGCCCGCCCGGACAACGACCCGGGCCGACCGGCACACGGCGCGGCGAACCACCACTGCCGCTGGCCCTACTACGCACAGATCACAGACGAGCTTTCGCCAGGTGTGCAGGCGATGGTCCGGATCTCGATCGCCCAGCGCCGCAAGATCGCGGAGGGCGACAAGATGGCAGGCCGCCACGGGAACAAGGGTGTGGTCGCGCGGATTCTTTCCGTGGAAGACATGCCCCACCTCCCTGACGGGACGCCGATGGACATCATCCTGAACCCGATCGGTGTGCCTTCCCGTATGAACATCGGCCAGGTGCTGGAAACACACCTTGGCTGGGCGGCGAAGCGGATGGGCTTCCGCGCGGTCTCCCCGGTGTTTGATGGTGGCAACCCGGAGACGATCGAGGACGCGCTCTGCCGGCTCTGGATCTGCGAGCAGGCGAATGCGCTTGAGGCGTACCACGACCCGAACCGCAACGGCGGCACGAACGGCGCGTCCAGCACGACGGCCGGCGTTAGCGTCGGCGAGAACGTGGACATGGCGCGCGTGGCGAAGTACCTGAAGGACAAGAACTACGACGCCGACGTCGTCTTTGATGACGCGAAGGTTGGCGAGGCGCGGCGTGTGGGCCTGGAGCTGTGGCTCGAGGCGCAGGGCGTGAAGCGCGTGCGTGGCAAGGCGTTCCGCGACCTGGAGAAGCTTTGCGAGAAGCTGCTGCTGGAGCACGGCGTCGCGGCTCCGATCTACGGGAAGCAGGTGCTGTACGACGGCCGCACGGGCGAGCGCTTCGACCAGGCGGTGACGATCGGCTACATCTACATGCTGAAGCTGGTCCACCTTGTCGAGGACAAGATCCACGCCCGTTCCACGGGTCCGTACTCGCTGATCACGCAGCAGCCGCTAGGTGGCAAGGCGCAGTTCGGTGGCCAGAGGTTCGGCGAGATGGAGGTGTGGGCGCTCGAAGCCTATGGCGCGGCGCACATCCTCCAGGAGCTGCTGACCGTGAAGTCCGACGACGTGGTGGGACGTGTGAAGACGTACGAAGCGATCGTCAAGGGCGAGGACATCCAGGAGCCTGGCGTACCGGAGTCGTTCAAGGTGCTCGTGAAGGAGTTGCAGAGCCTTGGGCTGTCCGTGGAAGTCCTGAACGAAGAAGAAGAGAGAGTGCTGCTGTCGGACACGTCCACGGCAGACATGCCCGACCTGGGCGGCATCGACCTCAGTGGTTTCGAGAAGGGGGAGGACCTCATTGGCTCTGGAAGTTAATGACTTCAACGCAATCCGAATATCGCTCGCTTCCCCGGAGCAGATCCGGTCGTGGTCCTACGGAGAGGTCACGAAGCCGGAGACGATCAACTACCGCACGCTGAAGCCAGAGAAGGATGGCCTTTTCTGCGAGAAGATCTTTGGCCCGACCAAGGACTTCGAGTGCTACTGCGGCAAGTACAAGCGCGTCCGCTACAAGGGCATCGTTTGCGACAAGTGTGGCGTTGAGGTCACACGCAGCAAGGTACGCCGTGAGCGGATGGGCCACATCGAGCTGGCGTCGCCGGTGGCGCACATCTGGTTCGTGAAGGGCACGCCGAGCCGCATCGGGCTCCTGCTCGACATCTCGCCGCGAAGCCTGGAGCGCGTGCTCTACTTCGCGCAGTTCATCGTGACCGAGGTCAACGAGGAAGTCCGCCAGCAGGCGCTGGAACAACTCCAGAAGGAGATGGACGCCGCCGTTGACCAGAACGCGACCGAGAACGCGGAGCGCATCGGCGAGATCGAGGCGGCGACTTCCGCCGCCATCGCGATCGTCGAGGCGAACCGGGCGGACCGCTTGCAGGCGGCGGATGACGCCGTCGGCAAGGAGATCGAGGCGTTGCACGCACGAGGCGAGGAAGTCCGGGCCGCGATCGCTGAGATCGGCGAGCGCCGGGCACCCCGCAAGACGGGTCTGGACGACAACTTCTTGCTGGCGCGGCGTGGTGAGAACCTGCCGAAGAACTCGATCGCCCAGCTGGACAAGGAGATTGCGCGCCGGGCACAGGCACTCGAAGACAGCCGGGACGCCCGCAAGACGCAGGCCGAGACGCTGCTGCAGACCGACATCGAGAAGGCCCGACAGGCCGCGCTGACGGAGATGGGCCCGCTGCGCAAGAAGGTGGACGAGGAACGGGAAGGCGTCCGCGCCGAGTTCCTCCGCCGGATCGAGGAGATCGAGGACCTGAAGGACCCGATCCGTGACGACCAGGCGACGATCCTGCCCGAGCAGAACGTACGCGACATTTTGGAGCGCAACCCAGGGCTGATCCGCGCCGGGATGGGCGCCGAGGCCGTGCTGGAGATTCTCGACCGGGTCGAGTTGGACCCGCTGGCGATCCAGTTGCGCCGGGAGATCCAAGACTTCAGTGGACAGCGCCGCAAGAAGGCGACGAAGCGACTGCGGGTGGTGGAGGCGCTGCGCAAGAGCGGCAACAAGCCGCCGTGGATGATCATGGGCGTGCTGCCCGTGCTGCCGCCCGACCTGCGCCCGATGGTGCAGCTGGACGGTGGGCGTTTCGCCACGTCTGACCTGAACGACCTCTACCGCCGCGTGATCAACCGCAACAACCGCTTGAAGCGGCTGCTGGAGCTGGGCGCGCCGGAGATCATCATCCGCAACGAGAAGCGGATGCTCCAGGAGGCAGTGGACAGCCTGATCGACAACGGCCGCCGAGGGCGTGCTGTATCGACCGCAGGAAACCACAAGCTGAAGAGCCTTTCGGACATGTTGAAGGGCAAGCAGGGGCGCTTCCGCCAGAACCTGCTGGGCAAGCGCGTAGACTACTCCGGCCGCTCCGTTATCGTCGTCGGCCCGGAGCTGAAGCTGCACCAGTGCGGCCTCCCGAAGCGGATGGCGCTGGAGCTGTTCAAGCCGTTCGTGATGCACGGGTTGGTGGCGCGCGGCCTCGCCCACAACATCAAGTCGGCCAAGCGCATCGTGGAGCGCGCGCGGCCGGAGGTCTGGGACATCTTGGACGAGGTGATCAAGGAGCGCCCGGTGCTCCTGAACCGCGCACCGACGCTGCACCGTCTCGGCATCCAGGCGTTCGAGCCAGTCCTGATCGACGGCTCAGCGATCCAGATCCACCCGCTGGTGTGCGCGGCGTTCAACGCGGACTTCGACGGCGACCAGATGGCCGTTCACGTGCCGCTGTCTCGCGCGTCAGTGGCGGAGGCGCGGCAGATCATGCTTTCGAGCCACAACCTGCTCTACCCCTCGAGCGGTGAGCCGGTTGTGGCGCCGACGCTGGACATCGTGCTGGGCTGCTACTACATGACGGACATGAAGGCCGGGCTCCCCGGTTCGTTCGAGGCGGGACCGCCGCCGCGCGGCATCTACAGCAACTTCGACGAGGCCAAGATGTCTTACGAGACTGGCGTCGTTGACCTGCGCGCGCCGATCCGGGTGCGGGACCACCGCACCGAGGGCAAGCTGATCGAGACATCAGTGGGCCGAATCATCTTCAACGAGGTGATCCCGGAGGCGCTGGGCTTCCGCAACCAGCTGATGGACAAGAAGACGATCAAGGAGCTGGTGTCCGAGTGCAACACGAAGATGGACAACGACACCACCGCCGAGATGGTGGACCAGATGAAGAACGTGGGCTTCAAGTACGCGACGAAGTCCGGCATTTCGATCTCCATGAACGACCTGCGGGTGCCTGACGAGAAGAAGCAGATGCTCGAAGAGGCGGACGCCCAGGTCACGGAGATCGAAGAGCAGTTCAACATGGGTCTGATCACGGAGGAAGAGCGCTACAACCAGGCGATCACGATCTGGCGCGACACCACGGACCGGGTGCAGCGCAAAATCCAGGACCGGCTGGAGGAGTACGGCGGTGTGTACATCATGGCCGTGTCGGGAGCGAAGGGTAACATCTCCCAGATCTCCCAGATGGCCGGTATGCGTGGCCTGATGAGCGACCCGTCGGGCCGCATCATCGACCTGCCGATCCGCTCTTCGTTCCGCGAGGGGCTGACGGTGCTGGAGTACTTCATCTCCACCCACGGCGCGCGCAAGGGTCTGGCCGACACAGCGCTGCGAACGGCGGACTCGGGTTACCTGACCCGGCGCCTGATCGACGTGGCGCAGGACGTGATCATCGTCGAGGATGACTGCGGAACGACCGCTGGCATCTGGGTCGGCGAGCCGTCCGAGAAGGGGCTGTTCGAATCGCTGAGCGAGCGCATCGTGGGCCGCTACGCCGCCGCCGACCTGGGCGACCCGAACACCGGCGAAGTGATCATCGAGCGCGGCGAAGAGATCACGCTCGAGATCGCGGACCGCGGGATCGCCGCTGGACTCGACAAGGTCTACGTGCGGTCACCGCTTACTTGCCAGACGAAGCGCGGTATCTGCGCGATGTGCTACGGCCGCGACCTCTCACGGGGCGCGTTCGTGACGCACGGCGAGG
>JANLRX010000417.1:0-2163 GCA_031362025.1 Chloroflexota bacterium | reverse complement strand
ACGGCCGATCGCCAGCATCTGCTGCTCGCCGCCCGACAACGTCCCGCCGAGCTGCTTCGCGCGCTCCCGGAGCCGGGGGAACAGGCTGAAGACGCGCTCGAGGTCATCCGGGTCCGCCTTGCCGCGAACGTATGCGCCCATGTGCAGATTCTCGGTGACGGTCAGCCGGTGGAAGATCCCACGCCCCTCCGGCACCATCGAGAGGCCGCGCTTCACGATCGCGTGAGGCGGCACTTTCGTAAGGTCCTTCCCGTCGAAGTTGATCGACCCCGACCGGCAGCGCACCAGCCCGCTGATCGTCCGGAGCGTTGTCGTCTTTCCCGCCCCGTTGCTGCCGATGAGCGCGACGACCTCGCCCTCGCCCACCTCAAGGCTGATGCTCTTAACTGCGATGATCGCGTCGTAGCCGGAGACTACGTCGTCAAGCGCCAGGAGCGTCATCTTTTGCCCCTTCTGCCTCGTCGTCCTCTTGTTTCCAGGAGCTGCCCAGGTACGCCTCGATGACCTTCTTGTCCTTCCGAACCACCTCTGGCGGCCCCTCCGCGATCTTCTCGCCGTAGTCCAGCACCGTTATGTCCTCACACACACCCATCACCACGCGCATCTGGTGCTCGATCAGCAGGACCGTCATCCCCAGCTCGTCGCGGACGGAACGGATCAGGCGCACGATGTCCTGGCTCTCTTGCGGGTTCATCCCTGCTGTCGGCTCGTCCAGCAACAACAACTTCGGCTGCGTAGCCAGGGCCCGCGCGATCTCCAGCCGTCGCTGGTCACCGTACGGGAGGTTGCGCGCCAGCTCATCGTGCCGTCCTGCCAGCCCAACGAAACGGAGCACTCCCAGGCTGCGGTCCACGGCCGTGCGCTCCTGGTGGCGCACGTAAGGCGTCCTGATGATCGTTGCCAGTACTTCCCAGACGGTGCGGGCCGGGAACAACACCCGGTAGCTCGCGTTCTGCAGCAGCGATGGCTCAGCCTCTCCGGGTTCGGCTCGCGGCGCCGCCTTCGCTACGAAGTCCGCGTGCAGGTGCTGCCCGACGAGGACGTTCTCCAGCGCCGTCATGTTCGCAAACAGCCGGATGTTCTGAAACGTCCTGCTCATGCCCATCGCGGCAATCTGGTGCGGCGGCATCTTGTCGATGCGGTGACCGCCCAGCGTGATCGTCCCGGCGTCCGGTGGATAGAACCCGGTGATCACGTTGAACAGCGTCGTCTTGCCAGCGCCGTTCGGTCCGATCAGCCCGGCAATAGATCCCGCCCTGACCTTAAGGTCGAGGTTGTTCAAGGCCAGCACGCCCGCAAAGCGCCTCGTCAGCCCCTGGGTTTCGAGCATCGCGGGAGCGACAGCCATCAAACGGCCGCTTCCGGCGCTTCCTCGCCCGGGTATTCGTACTCAAGCTTGCGACGGCGCGACGGCACCAGCCCGACCGGTCGCAGGACCATCACCAGCACCAGCAGCGCACCGAACACCACGAAACGGTTCTCACGCATCTCCTCCGCCCATTGGTGTGTGTCTGCAAAAGGCACCAACGGATCGAGGTAGCCGAGGAGGTCGCGCGCTTCGCTGAACCGAAGGAACTCCGGGATGCCGATCAGGATGAACGCACCGACGCAAACGCCCGCAGTGCTCCCCATACCACCGATCACCACCAACGCGAGCACGTTGATCGACACCTGCAGGCTGAAGCTGTCCGGAATCGCAGTTCCCGTGAACCCCGCGAAGACCGTGCCGCCAAGGGCGCCGATAGCCGCCCCCATCGCGAACGCCATAAGCTTGTATTTCACCGTGTTGACGCCCATCGCCGCTGCAACGTCCTCGTCTTCCCGAATTGCCTCCCACGCCCGGCCCATGCGGGAATCCCGCAGCCGACCGGCGCAGAAGGCCACAACGAATACACCGATCACGATGAAGTAATACCACTCCGTATGAGCCGCGGTTGTCAGGTCGGGAAGCGGCTCCGGAAGAGGCGGTTCCTGAATTCGGTAAAGTCCCTGCGAGCCGCCTGTGACGTTTGCCTGGTTGACGAGGAACAGCCGGATGATTTCACCGAACCCGAGCGTCACGATCGCCAGGTAGTCACCGCGCAAAGGCAGCACCGGGACGCCTAACAGGATACCCGCCAACGCGCCAAGAACAAGGGCAACCGGCAGCATCGCCCAGAATAG
>JANLRX010000352.1:0-3029 GCA_031362025.1 Chloroflexota bacterium | reverse complement strand
TCGGGCCCGAGCAGATCCTCCAGCTTGTCCGCGTCGATGTCTTCGATGTCGCCGCCGTACTGCGTGCGCTCGAGCTGGCGCTCCAGTTCGTCCATGTCCTGGAGGTTGCCCATCAGGTCCATCGCCTGGAGGAGGTCCAGCTCTTCGTCGCCGCGGAACGGGTACTGGTTCTGCATATCGCCGGACGGCTGAAGGATGTCGAGGTTGATCTGCAGCTCCTGTAGCTCGCGCTGGAGATCGGGGTCCCCGACCTTGTCCATGAGCAGATCCTGGAGCTGGCGGCGCATCTCCGGCGGCAGGCTGTCGAGGAGGCTCTGCATCGCGGCGATGCCGGCGGTCATCTGCTCGATCAGCTCATCGAGGGTCTGCGGCGGGTTGTCGCCAAAGAGGTCACCGTACTTCTCCATGAAGCCGTTGAAGTCGGGCTCTCCGCCGGCCATCTTCTCGGAGAGCATGGCGTTGAGGTCTTTCATCATCTGCTTCATGCGGGCCATGTCTTCGGGGCTCATGTTGGCGATCTGGGAGTAGAGGTCCTTGAAGAACGAGTCCATCAGGGACTTCTTCAGCATCTCCATCAGTTCGTTGAACTTGGCCGCGGCCTCCGGGTCCATGAACTCGTACTCTTGCAGCTCCTTCACGCGGCCGCCGGCGTCTTCCGGCAGGTTCTCGAGGAAGTTCTGCTTGCGGTCGACGACGTTCTTCAGCATCTCGGCGAGGCGCCTGGCCTCTTCGTCCGGCGTCTCGCCATCGCCGCCGCCCTGCTGCGCGCGAGGTGACTTGCTACCGGACGGCTGACCGGACGGCTGACCGGACTTCGAGCCGCGGGGTTGCTTGCCGCTCGGCTGCTGTGCGTCCGGGTCGGCGGAGCCTTCGGCGTCGTCCTTGAACGCGTCTTCAAACGCCTGGAGGGGGTTCTCGCCGGCGATCTGCTGGTCGGCTTCAGTGCCGCGCCGGTCGAGCGTCTCCTTCTCCATGCCGAGGATCTCGTCGAGGCGCTTCTGGATGTCTTCGAAGACGGAGGAGAGGTCGTACTGGTCCAGCTTCTGGCGGCGTTGCTGGCGCAGCTGCTGGAGGAGGTCACGCAGCCCCTGCATCCGCTGGCCCATGGGGTTCCGCATGCCGCGCTGAAGGAGGTTGCGCAGGGCATGCTGCAGGTCGCCGAAGTTCATCAGGTCGTCGGTCAGCCCAGCGAGAATGTCGTCCGGGTCGAGCGGCGGTATGTCCTGGGATCCGTCCCACTGCGAGTATCGGTACCAAGAACTCATGCGTGCGTCTCCTTCGTGCCGCCATTATACGCCCGTGGTTATGGCGGAATGTGTCGATGGTCACGACACTGCGGGAAGGCGGTAGGCCCTGGCGAATGTAGCCCCCGGCGTCCGGGAGATTGACGTGTCGCCCGAGGATTACTAAAATACTAGAAAAGGAGAATGGTATGGCATACACCAAGGTGACTCGCAATTTCCAGATCTCGATCCCCAAAGAGATCCGCGACCGTCTGCGCATCGAAGAAGGCGACTACATCGAGATGACGGAGCGCGACGGCGAGATCGTCATGGTGCCAAAGAAGCTCATTGACGCGGATCAAGCCTGGTTCTGGACCCCGGAGTGGCAGAAGGGCGAGCGCGAAGCGGACGAGGACCTCAAGGCCGGGCGGACGCTCGGCCCATTCAAGACAATCGAGGAGTTGAAGAAGCACTTCGGTGACGCGTGAACTTGCCTTCGTACCTCGATTCGACCGGCTGTTCCGAAAGCTGCCGAAGGCTGTCCGGGACGCGGCGTATCAAAAGCTGGCCATGCTGCTGGCCGACCCCACGCATCCCTCGCTCCGAGTCAAGCGGGTAAAGGGCACGGAAGAAGTGTGGGAGATGAGCGTCACTACGAACTACCGCATCACGTTCCAGATCGAAGGAGAAACGGTAATCCTCCGTCGTATCGGCACTCACGACATCTTGCGCAGACCCTAGTCCTGGTGGCGCGCGGCTAGCAACGCTGCGGATATCGAGGCGCTGAGCGAGTCCGACCCCCGGCTGGGCGCGGCGATCTTTCAGAACATCTCGCGGGAGCTCGCGAGCGAGCTGGTCCTGGAGGCTTCGGAGATACGCGCCCTGTCCAGCTAAGACGTCGAGTTGGTCTGGTGCTCCCCTTCCGGGATGAGCGCGCGGATTGCGGACTCCATCGCGGACTTGGCATCCGGTATCGTCGTCCCGGCCGGGAAGCTGAAGGGCTTGCCGATGCGGACGAGCACCGGCGCCGGCTTCGAGATCGGCGAGCCCGGCGGCAAGATGTCGCTGGCGCCGTTGATGTAGATCGGCAGGACGGGGATGTTCTGGCCGAGGGCGAGGATGGAAGGGCCACCGCGGAACGGGAGAAGCTGGCCGTCGCGGGAGCGCTTGCCCTCCGGGAAGATGAGGAGCGACCAGCCGTTGCTGGTGAGCCACTGGGAATATGCGAGCGCTTCCCGGCCGCCGCCACGTGTGATCGGGAAGGCGTTGTAGCGGAGCGAGTGCAGCATCCCCTTGCGCTTGTCGCGGTACATGCGGTCGGCGGCGGCGACGATTGCAAGGTTCCCCCAGACTTTCCGTGGCAACACGTGCAGAACGATCACCGTATCGAAGTGGCTGGAGTGATTGGCGATGACGAGCAACGGCCCGTCGATCTCGCCCAGGTTGTCCAGTCCCTCGATCGTCATCGGGCGGCAGAACGCCTTCACGTGCTTGTCGACGTCCCACCGCCGCATCGCGCGGCGATAGAGGCGCGCCCACCAGCTGAGCGCCCAGCGGTGCGGCTCAACGACGACGAGGTCGTCGGCCTTAGGGCGATCTTCGGTGCGTGTTAGCGGCGTATCGGTCTGCATTTGCACCCCTTGCCGGTAGTGGGTGAAGTATACGGGGGTGTGTCAAGACGACGCATTACGGCGAGTGTCTACCAGGCGATGCGTTGGATGCCGTCGACCCGATCGAAGTGGGTGTCGCGAGATAGAACGGGCAGTTCGTATTCAAGGGCAAGGGCAGCGATCCACATGTCGTTCT
>JANLRX010000345.1:0-4767 GCA_031362025.1 Chloroflexota bacterium | reverse complement strand
CCGAACAGCAACCCACGCATCAACCCGAGCGTGACCTCCTTCCGAAGCACCACCCAGGTGTCGCGCGGCTCCACCTCACCCAACGCGATCGACCGCACCACGATCGTCACCGTCTGGATCCCGGCGTTCCCACCTTGCCCGGCAACGATCGGCATGAACACCGCCAGCGCTGCCGCCTTCTCGATCGTTCCTTCGAAGATCGCCACCACGGCCCCTGCCCCGAACGCCGTGATCAGGTTCAGGAGCAGCCACGGGATCCGCTTCCGGGCCGAGACCATCACCGGCGCGTAGATGCTGTCATCGCCCGGAAGACCGTGGATCCGGTACATGTCCTCCGTCGCCTCTTCCTGGATGACATCGATCACGTCGTCACTGGTGATGATCCCCTCCAGCACTCCGTTCTCGTCCACCACCGGCATCGCGCGAAGGCGGTAGTGCTGCAGCATCCGCGCCGCCTCCTCCTGGTCCGCGTCCGGCGACACCGCGACGAAGTCCGCCACCATGATCGCTTCCAGCCGCGTGTCGGGAGGAGAGGTGATGAGCTGCCGCATGTTCACGATGCCCTTTAGCCGGTTGCGCCCGTCCAGCACGTAGAGGTAGTACGCCTCCTCGGCCAGCGGCTTGGTCGCCCGCAGGTAAGCGATCGCCTCCTCCACCGTCATGTCCTGGTGCAGCGCCACGTAGCCGCGGGTCATGATCCCGCCCGCGCTCTCGTCGGCGTGGGCGAGCAGCGGCATTACGTCCGTCGCCGTCACCATCTGCGAGAGCACATGCGCCGCCTCGGCCAGCGGCATCTCGCGGAGGATGTCCACGGCGATGTCGTTTTGCATCTGGTCCAGCACCTTGGCCAGCGTCGCCCGCGGCATCTCCTCGACGGTCCCGCGGCGCAGGTCCTCGTCCAGGTGCTCGAACAGGTCCGCGATCTGCTCCGCCGAGAGTAGCGAGAACATCGTCTGCCGTTCGTCTTCATCCAGCGCATCGAAGACGTCCGCCTGGTCCGCCGGGTGCATCGTCGCCAGCAGCTCGCGCGCGGAATCAACGTTGTCTCCGTGCAGCAGTTCACGCAGACGTTCCTCGATAGCGGTAGTGTCGTGTTCTGTGGTCATAGTGAGCCTGAGTGCGAGAACAAATGAGCAGGATGTGGCCGGGCCGCCAACCCTACCTTAATCTTGGCAAATGAGCGCGGTCAACGAAAGCAGTTCACCCGCGACCCCCTGCCTGTTACGCTTGAACCGGAAGCGCGCCCCGGTAGCTCAATTGGACAGAGCGTCTGACTTCGGATCAGAAGGTTCCGGGTTCGAGTCCTGGCCGGGGCGCCAGATACGAAATTAAGCCCACGGACCGCCGATTTGGCGGTCCTTTTTCGAGTGTCAGAAGCTCACGCGTGGGTCCGTCGTATCTGTGCCCTTCTGGCAAGGCAAACCTCAGATACAAATTCGGAGCATCTGACCGATAATCAGAAGGCCCCGCCGCTGATGCCGACCCAGTTGTACAATTCGTGCCATGGAGCCGGAGATACGCTATGCGCGGACGAGCGACGGCGTAAACATCGCCTACGCGACCCTTGGTCAGGGCAGCCCGATCGTTGTCGTCGCCGGCTCCATGAGCCACGTCCAGATTGAGTGGGCGCAGCCGACACTTCGCCGAGCGTACGGACTTCTGGCAGCCCACCACACGCTGATTCGTTTCGACCACCGGGGCCTTGGCCTGTCCGACCGCGAAGTCGACGATTTTTCGCTTGAGACGCGGCTACGCGACATCGAGGCCGTCGTAACCGCAGCTGGTTGCACTCGGTTCATTTTGACGGGAACACAGCATGGCGGGCTCGCCGCGATCGCGTACGCCGCAAGACATCCCGAGGCTATCTCCCGTCTCATCCTTACAGACGCCTTCTCCAGCGGAGAGGAGCGGGTAAAGACCCCGCAAGGGCAGGCAATGGCGGAACTTCTCAAGGGAGACTGGGAGATGTGGACGGAGAACGTGGGTGCACTCGCATTGGGTTGGGGCCGTGAGGAGTCCCGCCTGTTCGGACAGTTCGTGCGGGCCGCCGTAGCCGGTGATGCCTATCGACGAATGTTCGAGGATCTGGTGCACACCGATGTGACGGAGCTGCTTCCGATGATCGCCGCGCCGACCCTCATTGTGAAGCACTCCGGGATCGAGTATGTGAGCATGGAGATGACCAGGCGTCTTGCCTCGGGAATCGCCAACGCCAAGCTCGTCGTCGTGGAAGGCAAACTGACAGAGGCCGTCGATCAGGTTCAGGCGGCTGTCGACGAGTTCCTGGGCGACGCTCCAGCGATTGTCCGCGAGCGTAGTGGATCGTCGACCCCATCGTCTCTTCGCACCGTGCTCTTCACAGACCTCGTCGGCCACACCGAAATGATGTCCCGCCTCGGCGACGCACGCGGGCGGGACGTGCTGCGCGAGCACGAGCGCATCACCCGCGAGGTGCTGAAAGCGAACGGCGGCACCGAGGTCAAAACAATGGGCGACGGCTTCATGGCTTCGTTCGGCAGCGTCACCAAAGCCGTCGAGTGCGCCGTGGCATTGCAGCGGGCATTCGTGGAGCGAGAGGGCGAGCCGCTAAACGTCCGCGTTGGCCTCAACGCCGGCGAGCCGATCGAAGAAGACGGTGATCTGTTCGGCGCGACGGTGATCTTGGCCTCGCGGATCGCAGCGAAGGCGGACGGTGGCGAGATACTGGTGGCGGACACGGTGCGCGGGCTATGTAGCGGCAAGGGGTTCCTCTTCGCAGACCGCGGCGACTTCGTGGCGAAGGGCATCGAAGAGCCGGTGCGGATTTCGGCGGTCAACTGGCGTAGCCAAACGTGATCAATGTCACGGATGTTAAGCTCCTTGAGACACGATGACTGAGGAACCGCACCACGAGTATGACGAAACGTACGCCAGCCTCCTTAACCGCTTTTGGAGCTCAGAAGACCCCAGCCCACTTACGGAGGCCGCCAGCGCCTTAGGCCATCAATTTCTGGCTGCTGGGATCGAGCCAATGGACATCAAGGCGATCCACGACGCGGCCGTTGCTGAACACGGCGATGCTGACGACGCCCAGGCCATAGTCTCGGCCCACCGGATGCTTCTTGAGGTGCTCCTTGCGTACGGAGTGGCATACAGCGCCCTTTCCGAACGGCTTCTTGCGGAAGCGGACGCCGCCGAGCAGGCACTCGCCAAAGGAGCGGAGCGCGCAGAGCAAAACAGGCTTGGACTGCTCGCCGGAGTCAGTCACGAACTCGGTAGTCCACTCATGGTTGTCCAGGCTAATGTTGCATCGATTCGAAAGTTCCTTGAAGAACGCGGCAGTTGGCCGGAAGACCTGAATGAACGAGAGGCCGACGTAGACTTCGCAATTAAACGCATGTTGTTGCTAAGGGAGGAGCTCCTGGTCGCCAGCCGTAATGAACAACGTGAGCTGGAGATCGTCCCGCAACCTCTGCTCCCTGCTCTAATGCGCGCTGTCCGTTGGGGGAAGCTGAACGCCTCCGTGAAGTCAATAGAACTCACCCAGACCTGCGCGCCCGAGCTCCCCTACGTAATGGCTGACCACGCTGCGCTGGAGTCAATCCTCACCAACCTCGTATCGAACGCCATTCGCTATACCGGTACGGGAGGTTCGGTCACTGTCACGGCATGCCAGGAAGGTGCTGATGTCGTCGTGGAAGTTGCCGACACAGGCATTGGGATATCAGAAGAAGATCAGCTACGGATTTACGAGCGGTTTTACCGCGCCGATGAGGGAAGGAAGGCGGTTACCTTCGGCATTGGCCTGGGACTTGCGATTACGCGGGACCTTGTGTCGGCGATGGCAGGAACTATTGAAGTGCGAAGCGAACTTGGGGTCGGCTCAACCTTCCGGGTGACTCTCCCCGCCGCGAACCTCACAGAGCAGATTGGGCCACCGGTCTAGCCGAATACCAAGCGTTCTGACTATGCTCGCGATCGTCTATAGTCCAGCGGAAAGCTTAGGGCGATGCTTCTGGAGACAGAGGGCCACGATCTGAAGTCAGCTGGCGTAGCTAACAGTCAGAAGGCTTGACGGGCTGGCAACGCTAAATGACACTGAGTGTCAGATGCTCAGCACCGCCTGAGTCAGAAGTTCAAACGGGGCTTTTTCCGGACTGAAACGGCTCCGACGAGCAAGGTTCGGCCTACGACCGCCCGTCTGGGCGAGTCCTGGCCGGAGCGCCAGATGCAGTACCATCACGGAAAACGCCGCTATCGGGAGATAACGTGCGCCCGCAAGAGCAGCGCAGCGCAAACAGGAAACCACTGACCCGCAGCCGGAGCGACTCTGCGAATCGCGTAGCAATATAATCGGACGCAATGCTTCGGACTGCCGTCGCCCTCGCTCTCCTCGTCGTGCTCATGGGAGTGACGGGCTCACGCCAGGCGCACGCCGGCGGCTTCTTCCTCGTGGATACGACCGCAGACCTTCCGCCCTCCGCCGGCTGTCTAGACGAATTCCCGGACGCCGACTGTTCTCTCCGCGGCGCGATCACCCTGGCCAACTCCACTCCCGGCTCCCTGGACGTCATCATCTTCGCGCTGGGCGCCGGCACCCCGACGATCACGCCCCAGTCCGCCCTTCCGGCCATCACGGCGCCGGTGTTCATGGACGGCGCCACCGGCGGGTCAGACGCGATCAACATTTCCGGGGCCGGCGCGCCAGGTTCGGCAGGCCTGTTTTTGGAGTACCACTCCGGTTCTACCATCAAGAACATGGTGATCAATAGCTTCACCGGCGCGGCA
>JANLRX010000254.1:0-3946 GCA_031362025.1 Chloroflexota bacterium | reverse complement strand
CCCGGAACGACGGACGATCTCCGATGAGCAAGAAGACCGGCCGGCCCGAGGTGGTCAACACCACGTCACCTTCGCGCAGTTCCGTGCCGGAGAGCGGGAGCCGGGCCACGATCCCGCCTTCGGACTTGAGCGCTGAAGGCGACAGATATAGCTCCTGCGGAGACCCGAAACGCGCGGTTCCGCGAGTGACGATATCGGACGAGAGGACACGCTCTTCCGCCGGAACCAGGATGGCCGATGCGTCCGGAGGGGCCGTGCGCGCCGCAAGCTCGGCCGGTGAGTGAATGCTGGAACTGGCCAGCCAGCCAGCCACGCCGGCAACGGCGATCGCCCCGAGGATGGCCAGGAATAGCTTGCGGCGGCTCGTCATTTCAGCCTCAGTTTCCTGCGGCGCCAGCGCCGAACAGGTCGGCCGCGACCTGGTCGTAGATGCTCTTCACGTGCTGCTGCTCGCAGTCGTAGTCGGCGGCGGCGATGGCCTTCTCTTCCTCCTGAAGAGCCGCCAGAGCGGCCTTTGCGTCGCCGGTCAGACTCTCCGGGTCAGCGCCCTGGGTGATGTCGGCGAGCCTGGCCGGAAGGTCGGCCTCGATTTCGAGCGGGTCCTTGTACGTGTAACCGGCGTCTCGCATGCAACTGGACCAGTTGGTGTAAGCGTCGACCACTCGCGGGTCGGCGAGGATCTGGGCATCCTGCTCGTCTTCGTAGTTCACAAAGCTCGCGCCCAGCTCGTCCGGGGAGAACACCTGCTCGACCGCGGTACGGGTACAACCGCCGGTGCGGGAGAAGGTCTCTTCATCGAGGCCAACCACAAAAGTGGCACCGGGATTCTCTCCGTAGAGAGCGCGGTTGTAAGCCACACGGTCCGCCGGGCTCAGCGCGTTGCGGATCCGCACGTTCTCCTCGCCGGCGCCGAGGACCGCCTGGCTGTCAGACCCGGCGTAGAGGGTGGTTATCCCATAGCCAAATTCCGCGCGGAAATCTTCAGGGCTCGTGCCGGACACCTTGCTATCGCTGTCCATGGCGATGCGAGCCGTTTGCGGATCCACAGGCACGTACTCGAAGCCAGCGTCGGTCATACAAGTCGCGACGATCGCCTCGACGGCGTCGACACGGCGGGCCACCTCCTCTTCGGTGAGGCCGAATTCCGCATTGCCTCGCGTAAGGTTGGGAGTCGCGGCAGAACCGGACGCGCCTGGCGCTGTGGTCGCACCCGATGATCCACCCCCGCACGCCGCCATAAGCAGTACGAGGCCCGTCACCGCGGCTCCAACTACGCCCAACCGCAGGCGCCTTCGTTCATTCGTGTTCAAGTGATACTCCTTCGGTGTTCATCTTTGGCCGCTTATATCGCGTTCGACCTGCTGTTCTACCTCGATAAGGAACTGGTCCTGACAATCGCTGTCTGCCGATGCGATCGCCCGCTCGTCCTCTTGCAGTTGCGCGAGCGGGTCGGCGTCGCTTCCGGTCAATGTCGCTGGGTCTTCTCCCCCGGCGAGGGTGTCGAGCCGGTCGGCGATCTCTTCCTCAGCGTCGTCGGGAGTTCCAAAGTCGTACCCGAGGTCACTCATGCAACCGGACCAGTCCTCTAAGGCTGAAATGATCCTGGGGTCCTGGGCGACCAGGACGTCGAACGGGTTCTGAAAAGTCGGGTCCCGCTGCTCGGGGGTCAGCACGGATTCGATCGCAGTTTTTGTACAACCTCCAATGGACGAGATATCTTCGTTTTCGAGGGCGACGACGAAGGTCGCCTGAGTGTCATCACCGAGAAGCGTGCGTATGTACGCGGTCTGGTCCGCCGGGGATAGGTCGTTGAGGACCGCTGCGTTTTCTGGGCCTGCGCCGAACTCCTCAGTGGGTGGCGTCGTCGAGATTCCGTAACCGTATTGAGCGACGAACTCCTCGTCGCTCAGGCCAGCCGGCTGCGTTAGCCCGTCCATCGCCTCGCGGAATGTGACGGGGTCGATGGGGACGTACTCAAAGCCAGCGGTAGCCATGCAAGAAGCGATGCCCGACTCGACCTGCTCGATCGCGGTGACCAGTTGCTCGTCATTCATCCCGAATTCTTCCGTACCCACCTGGCCGCTGCCCGTGGCCTGTGGCGAGCCGGAAGTCGACCCGCTGTTTGAATTGGAATTGGAGCCGCTTCCGCAGGCAGCAATGAATGCCAGGGTTACGACGAGCGCGCCCGGGAGTACGGCGTATCGCATGGTTGTTCCTCCTCGCTGAGATGTGGTCATCTGCGACAAAGTTACGAGGCAGGAATGAAATCCAGATGAACTGGAATCAAAGAGCAGATGAACGCGGCGGCGCGCGGTCAGGGCACGAGGATCGCCTCGTCGTCACCGGTCGCGAAGCGTTGTGGCGTGGACAAACACAAGCCGGGATCCGTAGTGGAGGGCTGACACCGCCTGTTCGCGATAACTTTCTTGCGCTCAGAAGCGCTTATTGTGGGCGTGACACTCGGGACTCTGTCGTTCCAAGTGGCCAATGTGGCTTCAGAGCATTCACCAGTCTTCGCGGGACGTCGTCCGGCTGCCCGTTCGGAACCTTACTGTGCGTGCTGCGCCGAGGCGAGGGCGTACTCAGCCTATACGCCGCGCTGGCGTTGTTCTGGTCGGCTCACTCGCAACGATCGTCGAGACGTCGCCTGACCCTTGGTCTGGCTGTTTGAGTTGACCCTCTTGGGGCTAGTTCGAGCAACAGCCGGCTGTTTGTCGAAGATCCCACTCGCTTAGTCAGTCAATTTGTCAGTTCGGATAGTCGCGAATGAACCATGACAGCCGGATTTAGACATAAAACTGGAGCCAACGGGGAGATTCGAACTCCCGACCTGCTGTTTACGAAACAGCTGCTCTACCACTGAGCTACGTTGGCCCGCAGAAGTCACATTGTAAGGGACGTGTGCGCGGCCCTCAACGCTACGTCGACGTGACGCTAAATGTCGATGTGTTTGGCGTTTGTCACGGGGATGCGCAGGAGACGCGAGGCGACGCGGGCGAACACCTCGACGTTGCCGGTGGTGTAGAACTCGAACGTGGGGGCCGGGTTCTCGGCGAAGGCGTCTTGCTGTTGCAGGAGCTGGCGGACGCGGCGGGCTACGGGGCGCGACGGGTCGTACAGGGTGACACCGGGTCCGAGCATGCTCTTGATGCGGCCGCGGAGGAACGGGTAGTGGGTGCACCCGAGGCCAACGACGTCGGCGTCGCTGTCGATTACCGGCGCGAGGTGGCGTTCGAGGAGGGCAGTGGTGGCTTTGCGACTGGTGACGCCGTTCTCCACCATGTCCTCGAGGCCGTCGCAGCCGACGTTGACGACCAGTTTGTCGGGCGCGAACTCCTTGATGAGACCGGCGAGGTAGTCGCTCTTTGATGTGGCGGGGGTGGAGAGCACAGCGATCGTGCCGGTGCGGGTGCGACTCGATAGCGTCTTCACGACCGGAACGACGCCGACAAACGGGATCTGGGGGAACTTCTCGCGGAGGTGAGCGAGTCCGTGCACCGTTGCCGTGTTGCAGGCGACGACGATCATCTTGGCGTCGCGTTCGAGAAGGAAAGTCGCGATCCGCTCGGTCAGCCCCTCGATCTGCGTAGTGGTCTTCTCGCCGTAGGGGACGTTGCCGCTGTCGGCGAGGAAGATGAGGCTCTCCTGCGGGAGGAGCTTGCGGATCGCGCGCCAGACGGAGAGGCCACCCACTCCGGAATCGAAGACACCGATCGGCCTGTTATCCATCGCGACCTCCATCTTAGCGCAACCTCGCAGCAACATCGGGGTGGGCGCCGGCGAGCACGCCCGGAGCTGTCATGGAGTACAACGCGCGTTGGCCGCGATTGGTGTCGGCGTCTTTGACCGTAACGAACCAAGACTCGATAATCGATAGAGATGAAGCGACTACGCATACTCCTCCTGGTGGCTCTCGCGGTGCTCGCCGTGTTGCTCGTCGCAGGGT
>JANLRX010000227.1:0-1505 GCA_031362025.1 Chloroflexota bacterium | reverse complement strand
GCGACGATAGCGACCCCGACAGCACTCTCGGAGCAATCATGCCGGTCGGTACCAAGGTGCCAACAGAACAGGCGTCGGACGGCGCCGCGACGCCGGCCTCCGAGGGACCGCCTTCCCCTGTCATGCCAGAACTGGACGAAGAGCTAACGCTGTTCTTGGACGGTCAAATCTTTGCGGACATCCAACCTGGCGACTCGTACGAAGTGGACCCCATCGCGCTCGGTGAGCAGGTGGGGACTCCCCCTTCCTGCGACAACTTCCAGTTCGATTTCAGTTGGCAAGTCACCGACCCCTACCCGCCCGACGGCGTCGCTTTCAAGTGGCAGTTGCTGCGTGACGACGGCCCCGTGGACATAGCGATCGCCCCGGCGGGTAATCAGGCCGTCGGCTGCGACACCCTCCTCGCCGTCAACGAAGGCGCGACGCCCATCTCTGTCGCCGTGCGCTACCTCATCGGCGGCCGCTAGACGCCGATTCCGTACAGCCGTTGGGCCTCCTGCCGTAGTTCGGGCTGAAAGTCCGGATGCGCCACCGAGATCATCTCCCCGATGCGTTCTCGCACCGTCTTTCCCTTCAGCGTCGCGATGCCGTGTTCCGTCACGACGTAGTCGACCAGCGTCCGCGGCACCGTCACAAGCGCACCCTCCGGCAGCGCGCCGACGATGCGAGTCAGCCTCTCGCCCTGCACCAGGTGACTCGACGGCACTACTGATACCGAGCGGCCGCCCACCGAGTATTGCGCGGCGATCATGAATGCAGTCTGCCCACCCACGCCTGTCCAGATGCGCGAACCGATCGACTCCGCCGCCACCTGCCCCGTCAGGTCCACCATCAGTGCGTTGTTCACCGCCACCAGGTTCTCGTGCCGGATCAGCATCCGCACGTCGTCCGTGTAACCGAAGTCATACAGCTCGAACGCCGGATTTCCGTCGATCATCTTCAGCTCTTCCTCCGGAAGCGCCACGCATGCGCTGCCTACCACCTTCTCGCGGTGCAGGGTCTTGTACTTCCCGGTAACCACGCCGTCTCGCACGAGCTGCGCGATCCCGCCCGTGATCAGCTCCGTCTGCACTCCAAGGTCATGCTTGTCTCCCAGGTAGAGCGCTAGCGCCGCAGACACTGTTCCCACTCCGATCTGAATCGTGTCCCGGTCGCGCACGATCTCGGACGCGACCAGTGTACAGATGACCTCCGTGACGAACGTTTCTTCCTCGCTGCGCGGAGGGATTGGTAGGTTGCCTGTCGGCTTCTCGGCGACGCAGAACTTGTCGATCTTCGACATATGGATGAAGTTCTCGCCGCCGGTCCGGATGAAATTCTCGTGCACCTCCGCCACGATCACCTTCGCCGCGTTCGAGGCCTGCTTCGAGAGCCAGACTCCCGGCCCGAAGCTACAGTATCCGTGTTGATCGGGCGGCGACACCGGCACCATAAACACGTCGATCTCCCCGTCGAAGCCGGCCGGGATCTCGTCGTCCCGCCAGCGCCCGATCGGCAGGTAGTCA
>JANLRX010000205.1:0-2508 GCA_031362025.1 Chloroflexota bacterium | reverse complement strand
GATCGCGCGGTTGCGGAAGAGCGCGAGCACTGCGTCGCTGCTCAGGTCCGGCTTCGTGATATCGAACGTCGGCCGGCTCGCCATCGCCAGGATCTCGCCCGTGTCCGGCTGCACGATGATGATGGTGCCGCCCTCGGCCTTGTGGTCCTTGATTGCGCGGTCTAGCTCCTGCTCGGCGAGCCGCTGGATGTAGCGGTCGATCGTCAGGACGATGTTGGCGCCTGGCTGCGGTGAGATCTCGTTCCGATCACCCACCGAGATCTCCCGGCCCAGCCCATCACGCTCGTACGTTAGCGTGCCCTCCGAGCCGCCGAGCAGATCATTGAGATCGGCCTCGAGACCGGTCAACCCGGCGTTGTCCTGCCCGACGTATCCGAGCAGTTGCGCAGCGACGTTACCTTCCGGGTACACGCGCTGCGGTACTTCGAGCAGCCGTACGCCCGGCAAGCTCAACTCACGGACGGCGGTTGCCTGTTCGAAGCTCAGGTCCTTCGCCACCGGCACCTCGAACACGTCAACAGTTGTCACGGTGTCCAGCATCTCTTGCGCCGGTACGCCAGTCGCTTCGGCGAGCTGTTGGGCGGCGGCGGCGGCCCTGGTGGGATCGGCCCAGTCGTCGCGCTCCACCATCACGTTGTAGGCGGTCTGGCTGGCGGCGAGGGGGTATCCGCTACGGTCGAGGAGCGCACCGCGGCGGTCGTTCAGCGTCACCTCGCTGGTGTGCGTCAGGCGGGCCTCGCGGGCGTATTCGGCGTGATCGATGATCTGGAGTTGGGCCAGCCGTAACGTGATCACGACGGCGCCAACCCCCATCATCGCGACGACGAACCAGACACGCCAGGTAGTGTTACTCCACCGCTTCCTTGTCACTGCCATCCCCCCAGATAGCTCCTAAGGCCCCGGTAGCCAGTCGCGGATGTCGTCCCAGAGGGAGGACCCGGCGTCGCTCGGGTTCTGCTCTTCGGGCAGGAACCGCGACGGCAGCCGGTGTGGTTCTGGCGGTGGCGCGTCCACGCTGATGTAGTGGACTTCCTTGGGCGGGCCCATGCGCAGGCGTTCCCGCGCTTCCTTTTCGATGCGGTCGAGGCTGCCCAGTTCGGCGACGGCGATTTCCTGTTCGTGCAGCCGCGCTTCCCAATCCGCCTTCTCTTGCTGGAGAACGCGGATGTGTCCGCCCGTGTTCGTGGCGCCGCTGATCTGCACCAGCGGGAGCAGCGCTGCGGTCCCAACTGCCATCGCGGCGAAGAGCAGGATCACAGGGAGGCTGCTGTTGCCCAGGAAACGGGATGCCGGTTGCGCCGTGTGGCGTGGACGGGAAGCCATCTAGGCGTTCCCCGCCAGGCGCTCGGCTGCTCGCAGTTTGGCGCTGCGGCTGCGCGGGTTACGCTCGATCTCAGCCGTGGATGGCGTCACCGGGCGCTTGGTCAGTATCCGAAGCGTCGCCTTGTGGCCGCAGTTGCACGTCGGCTGTTCCGGAGGGCAGATGCAGTCCTTGGACTCACGCTGGAAGAACTGCTTCGCGATGCGGTCCTCAAGCGAGTGGAACGAAATCACGACCAGCCGGCCGCCCACACCGAGGACGTCGCGCGCCTGTTCGAGCGCTGTGGTTAGCGCCGCCAGTTCGTCGTTCACGGCGATGCGGAGCGCCTGGAAAGTCTTCGTCGCGGGGTGAATGCGGCTGCGTCCGGGCGGCGCCGCGTGCGCGACGACGTTCGCCAGTTCGGTCGTCGTCCGGATCGGGCGGGCGCGGACGATCGACTTGGCGATTCGCCGGCTCAACCGTTCCTCACCCAGCTCCCAGATGACGTTCGCCAGGTCGGCCTCCGCGTACGTGTTCACGATGTCGGATGCCGTCAGCGTCTGCTTCTCGCTGAAACGCATGTCCAGCGGCGCCTCGGTTTGGAAGCTGAACCCGCGCCCGCTCGCCGCGAGCTGCATGGACGACAGACCGAGGTCCAGCAGCACGCCGTGTACGGGCACGAAGTTGTACTTGGTGGCCGTACGCTTCAGCTCGCGGAAGTTAGCGTTCGCGAACTGCACCGAATCGATGTAATCGGACAGCGAGCCCCGCGCGAACTCGATTGCGTGCGGGTCAGCGTCCAGCGCCAGCAGCAGGCCGCCCGGCTCGGACTCCCGCAGGATCGCAAGCGAATGACCGCCCGCTCCAACGGTGGCATCGATGTAGCGGCCGCCGGGCTGGACCGCCAGGTTCTCGATAGCCTCGTCCAGGAGAACAGAAGTGTGGAACAGAGTATCCCTGGGGGACAAGATTGCAACCACCTTTCCCTGCTCCTCTACCTCTGGCCTTCGGACGAAGCCATCTCCGCTTCCTCAAGCTCCCGCTCCCACCGCGTGCGGTCCCAGATCTCCAGGCACTCGCGGTTTCCTGCGACGATGACCGGCCCGGTAAGCCCGGCCAACTCGCGCAGTCGAGCAGGGACGAGGATGCGTCCCTGGCGGTCCAGCTCGGCGTCGAAAGCCTGCGCGTCAAACATGCGGCGCTGACGG
>JANLRX010000198.1:0-1926 GCA_031362025.1 Chloroflexota bacterium | reverse complement strand
TCACGTCTGTCGCCTGCATGTGGGTGCCCGTGCCGTCTTCGCTCTCGAAGTCGGCCAGCAGCATGACGCCGCTTTCGGCGAAGCAGATCTTGCCAGAGCCGCTCTCGCCGTCGATTTCACCGTCCCACGAGAAGCAGTTGGCGTCCTCGCCTGCGATCTCTTCGCTGGACTCCTCGACGTCCACTCCCCCCAGTTGATTGACGTAAGCACCCAGGAGCGCGGGACTCGCGAAGAGCCCGAACAGCCCGAGGGCGGCCGGGTTATCGCTGCCTTCGCTTTCGATGCAAACGCCGTCTGTGCCCCCGACGTCGGTGGCAGTACAGGAGTAGGTTGCTTCGGCTGTTGAGATGATCGAGAACACGCCGCCGGCGTCATCGACCGAGTCGAAACGCGAGCGGTTGTTGTCGGCGTCGGAGTAGATCACGAACGTGCTTGCGACTCCGTCCCCGTCGCTGGTCTCGTAGGTAACCTTGCCGGTCACGTTCGCGTAGTCCCCGGTCAGATCGGAAAGGTCCTCGAAGGGGTTATCGGAACCATCGTCGCCGCCGTCATCGTCATCCCCGCCGTCGTCGCCCTCTTCAGTCTCATCTTCATCGTCGCCACCGTCATCGTCGTCGCCCTCGTCAGCGGTCGCCGTGGCCGTCGCGTCGTTGCCGTCGTCGCCCCCGTCATCATCGTCACCACCACAGGCCGCGAACAGCATCGCGATACCCGCCAGGGAAGCGAGGAGCAGGAATAGCCAACCTCGGCTGGTGTGTGTGTTCATTGGGCGCATCTCCTTTCGCGGCCCAGTGCCGCAACAGTCAGAGGTTACGAGACACCGCCGTTATGGTCGAGCGTCGGGCGGTTCAGAGCGGGTGAGGAGTTCGGGGTCGCTGACCCGCAGCTTGTCACGGACCGTGCGCTTGACGTGCGCGAAGACCTCGGTGTCCTCCGCCGTGCCGTTGCGGATCGCCTGGCACAGCTTCTCGTTGCGGTCGCGCAGGGCGGACCGGAGCGCGGCACGACCCTCCGGACGGGGCTCGGCGCCGAGGAGCCCGTCAAGGCCTTCCCACTCCGCGGCGAGCTGTTCGTCCTCCATCTCCAGTTCGCGGCGGACGATGCGGATCGCGTTGGCGGCGACGCGGGCGTGGAACCCGCGGGCTCCGGGCACGTTCGGCACGATCTCGGTGTCGAGGAAATACTCCACGGCGGCGAGGAGTTCGTCGTAGGTCGGCCGGTCCTGCATCAGGCGGCCGCCTCGATCAGGTTCAGCAGCTCCCACTCGGTCTCGGCGGTGCGGCGGCCGATCGTGGCCAGTTCGACGGACTTCGAGAGGCCGTCCAGGTAGGCCCGTGCCTGCATGATGCAGATGGTGCCCCAGCGGAAGTTCCCGAACGTCTCCCACCAGTGCACCGCCGCGCGATCAACAGGCCGCCCACCCGCGGCTTCGTACGCGGCGAAGAGGTCCTCGCGGCTGCCCACACCGGCGACGGGCAGGTCGTCGTTCCCGAAGCGCCAGGAGCGCACACAGAGGAACCCGAAGTCCTCCATCGGGTCGCCGACGTGGGCCAGCTCCCAGTCCAGCACCGAGCGCACGCCCTCCGGCCCGACGATGATGTTGCCCATGCGGTAGTCGCCGTGCACCAGCGCCGGTTCAGTGGCCTGTGGCAGGTTCCGCCGCAGCCACTGGATCGCCAGCTCGAACGCCGGATGCGGCTCCGGCGCGATGGCGCGATACGTCTGTTCGAAGCGGTGAAGCTCCGTCTCGGCGCCGGACATTCCGGGCTCGATCTGCGGCAGCCTCTCGAGGCCCGGCGTGCTGATCGGGATGCGGTGAATGGACGCCGCGATCTCCCCGAGTTGCGCGGCCATGCCCTTGCGGCCCTCGGCGTACACGTCGTCACGCAGGATGCGCCGCGCTTTTTGCTCGCGCTCACGCAATAC
>JANLRX010000175.1:0-1670 GCA_031362025.1 Chloroflexota bacterium | reverse complement strand
GCAGCGATTTCAGGAACCAGATGTGCGCCGCCGGCGAAGCCAGTTCGATGTGCCCCATACGCTCGCGGCGCACCTTGGACTGAATGACCTCGACGCCGCACTTCTCGCACACGACGCCGCGGTACTTCATCCGCTTGTACTTGCCGCACAGGCATTCGTAGTCCTTCACCGGGCCGAAGATCTTGTCGCAGAACAGCCCGTCGCGTTCCGGCTTGAAGGTCCGGTAGTTGATCGTCTCGGGCTTCTTGACCTCGCCGAACGACCACGAACGGATCTTCTCCGGGCTGGCGATCGAGATCCTGATCTCGTCGAAGCTCTGAGGGCCGGACACCTGACCGAAAATCCGCATCAGCTCGTTCATCGTCTCTCTCCTCGCGTACCGACGTTTCGCTTTCCGACCACGTAAACCGGCGTTCTGCCGCTAGCTCTGCTGCCGCAGATCCACGTTGAGGCAGAGCGCCTGCATTTCCTTGACGAGCACGTTGAAGCTTTCCGGGATGCCCGCCTCGAAGGTGTCCTCGCCACGCACGATCGCCTCGTAGATCTTGGTTCGCCCCGAGACGTCGTCCGACTTGACCGTCAACATCTCCTGCAGGGTGTAGGCGGCGCCGTAAGCCTGCAGCGCCCACACCTCCATCTCGCCGAAGCGTTGGCCGCCGAACTGCGCCTTGCCGCCCAGCGGCTGCTGGGTCACGAGGCTGTACGGCCCGATCGAGCGGGCGTGGATCTTGTCGTCCACCAGGTGATGCAGCTTCAGCATGTAGAGGTAGCCGACCGTGACCTTACGATCGAACGCCTCGCCGGTGCGCCCATCGACCAGGGTTACCTGGCCCGACCGATCCAGACCGGCAAGCTCCAGGAGCTCGACAATGTCGACCTCGTGCGCGCCGTCGAACACCGGGGTCGCCATCGGGACACCGCCCCGAAGCCGCTCGGCCATGCCCAACAAGGCCTGGTCGTCCAGCTCGGCGAGTTCGGCCTTGCGCATCGAATCACCGTAGACTGCGGCGATCATGGTCCTGAGTTCGCGGCTCTTGCGACCGTCGGTCCGACATGCGTCCACCATGGCACCGATCTGCCGACCGAGGCCGGCGGACGCCCAGCCCAGGTGCGTTTCCAGGATCTGGCCCACGTTCATGCGCGACGGCACGCCCAGGGGATTGAGCACCACGTCGACCGGCGTGCCGTCCTCCAGGTAGGGCATGTCCTCGACCGCGACGATACGGCTGATGACGCCCTTGTTGCCGTGACGGCCGGCCATCTTGTCGCCCGCCTGAAGCTTGCGCTTCACCGCGATGAAGACCTTGACCATCTTGAGAACGCCTGGCGGTAACTCGTCACCGATCCGAAGCTTGTCGACCTTGCTCTCGAAGCGCTTCTGCAGCCGGTCGATCTCGCCATCGAGTTGCTTCTTGAGCTCCTCGATGGTGGCCATGATGTCCTCGTCCTTGACGGCGAGCTGCCACCACTGGCCGCGCGACAGGCTTTCGAGCACGTCGGCCGTGATACGACCGCCGGCCTTCACGCTCTTCGGGCCCTTGACGATCACCCGGTTGGCGATCAACCCGCGAAGGCGGTCGTAGATGTTGTTCTCCAGGATCGCCCGTTCGTCGTCGCGGTCCTTGGCGAGGCGTTCGATCTCCTCCCGTTCGATGGCCAGGGCGCGCTCG
>JANLRX010000162.1:0-8145 GCA_031362025.1 Chloroflexota bacterium | reverse complement strand
GGCCGACGGGGCCGTAGCCGATGATGATGACGTCGTAGTGGGCGGGTATGGGTTCTGGTGTCATCGCGATCGGTCAGTCGGGAGTGCCTTGCGAGGTGTTCGCGGGCGGGCGTTGGCCCCCCGCCAGGTCCTTCGCGACGGGACGTTCCTCCCGCGAGCGGGCGTCAATGCGCTCAGGATGACATGTCCGCCGTTACGGGGTTTTCGAGGGAGCCGAGGCCGGCGATTTCGACGCGGACGGTGTCGCCGATCTTGAGGAACTCGGGTGGGCGCTTGGTGCCGCCGACGCCGGCGGGGGTGCCGGTGAAGATGACGTCGCCCGGGTCGAGGGTGATGCCGGAGGAGATGTACTCGATGATCTCGCCGATGCCGAAGATGAGCTGGTTGGTGTTGGAGGACTGCTTCTGCTCGCCGTTGACCCAGAGTTGGATCGCCAGGTTGCCGACGTCGACCTCGTCCGGAGTTACGAGCCAGGGGCCGATCGGGCCGTGGGTGTCGAAGGCTTTGCCCATGATCCAGGTGGGTGCGTGGAATTGCCAGTCGCGGACGGAGACGTCGTTTCCGACACAGTAGCCGGCGATGTACTGCTCGGCGTCGGCGGCGCTGACGTAGCGGGCCTTCTTGCCGATGACGATGCAGAGCTCGGCTTCCCAGTCGACGGCGACGCTGTGGCGGGGCATGTAGATCGCATGGCCGGGCCCGACGATGCAACCGGGCGCCTTCGAGAAGATGATCGGGCGCTGGGGGATCGGTTGGCTGGCCTCCTCGGCGTGGTCGCGGTAGTTGAGGCCGACTGCGAGGACCTTGCGCGGGTTTGGGACAGGCGCTTCGATTGTGGCTTCAGCGATCGGGATGGTGGGGCCGGTGAGCGCTTGCTGGCCGCCGGCGATGAGGCCGCCGTTGTCGAGCAGCTCGAGGATAGGTACGCCGAGGTCCGCGATGTCGCCGGAGCCGGTGAGGACGCCGGCGCGGGTCTTGCCGTTGTGGGTGAAGGTGACGAAGCGCATCGGCTAGCCTTTCGGGGTGTGGAGGCCGGCCATGAGCTCGGCCAGGTCGTCGGGGCGGAGGAAGGAGGGCGGCGGCGGCGGGCCCCAGGAGTAGAGCGATTGCATGCCCTCCCAGACCTGCGGCTCCCACATCTGGCCGTCGGGGATGCAGTCCATGTCGGCGTAGTACTCGGCGAAGTTGCCGGCGGGGTCACGGAAGTACCAGAAGAAGTTGGAGCCGACGTAGTGCCGCCCGAAGCCCCAGACGTGCCGCGACGGGTCCTTCGAGAGCAGGGTTTGGGCGCCCATACCGATCTGGTCGACGTCGTCCACCTGCCACGAGGTGTGGTGGAGGAACTTCACGGGCGCCTTTTGTAGCAGGAGGTTGTGGTGGTCTTCGGAGCAGCGGAGGAAGTACGCGGCGTGCCCCATCTGATCGCTGAGCTTAAAGCCGATGCCCTCCATGAAGAAGCGCTGGCTCGGCTCGAGATCGGTGCTGCCGATGACGACGTGGCCGAGCTTGCGGGGGCGCGCCTTCGGGGCGTCGTCCTGGAGCATTGGGGCGCGGCCGAGACGGTCCGTGCGGCCGGGGCCGTTGTACGGCGTCGAGGCGATGGCGTCTTGCTGGATGCGCGGGGCGACCTCGACGCGGACGCGGACGTCGGTGCCGGGGTCGATCGTGGTGAGGCCGTCTTCGGTGCGCTGGACCGCGACGTCGAGCTTTGCGAGCTGCGAGGCGACCTGGTCGACGTCGTCCGGGTTGTCGGCGCCGATCGCCAGCTCGACGAGTCGGCGGATTGGCGTTTGGACGAGGCGGAGTTGCTCACCGCCGTCAGCCGTAGCGAAGACGCCGGGCGCGCTCTCCGTGAGGTTGAAGTCGCGGTAGAACTCGGCGGTCTTTTCGACGTCGGGGACGCCGATGGTGATGGAGTTCATTCGGTGCAGGGGCATGGCTTACCTCCTGAGTTTGTTTGACACTTTTCGGGTTTCGGGCAGGAAGGCGTCGGGATTTGGGAGGGCGGGAGCGCGGACGCCCTTGTGGGTAAGACGGACGGCGCGGGCGCCCTGGGCCATCTTGCGGCAGAGCGCGGCGAGTGTGCGCTGCTCCTCGGCGGTGAGGCCGGCGGTGACCTCGACCTCGAGGGAGTGCCAGTCCCCCTGGACGCTCGTGACGAGATCGGTGCCGGCTTCCGTGAGGGAGACGGTGACGAGGCGACGGTCCACATCGGAGCGGTGGCGCTTGACGAGGCCGGCGCGCTGCAGCGTGTTGACCGAGCCGACGATGGCGCCCTTGGTGACGCGGAGGACCGAGGCGAGCTCGCGGGTCTCGCGGGGGCCTGTGATCCAGAGGGTCATCAGCATGACGAAGCCGGCGTGGGTGAGCCCGTGCGGACGCAGCGCGATCGCTTCCATCGTGCTGAGCACGTCCATCGTGGCGTGGTCGAGGTTGAAGACGGCGGCCTGGGCGTCAGGGTCGGTGCCGCGAGCGGCGAGGAAGGACTGGATATGCTGCTCGTAGCGAGGTGTTTCGGCTGGTTGCGCCTTGACTTGTGTCATTTCGTTTGATATTAAACGTTCAGTATTGAACGATGTCAAGTCCCTGGAGGTGGAAATGAACGCAGCAGAGCGCCAAGAATTCGTGCGAAGCCACCGCACGTGCGTCTTTGGTTACCAGCGCAAGAGCGACGGTCCGGCCATGTCGATCGTGTACTACGTGATGGACGGAGACGACATCCTGGTCTCGACGATGGCGGCGCGAGGTAAGACCGGTGCGGTTCGCCGTAACCCTAAGGTCTCGCTGTGCGTGCTCGACGAGAAGTGGCCGCCGACGTACATGGTCGTCTACTGCGACGCGAAGGTGGAAACGGAAGAGTCCGGTGTCGTGGATCTGATGATGCGGATCGCCGGTGTTATGGCGGGTGGCCCGATGCCGGAGTCGGTGCGGCCGATGGTCGCGGAGGGCGCCAAGCGGGAAGATCGCGTCGTGCTGCGCCTGAAGCCCTACGCGACGTTCTACACGCCGCCGCGCCACGTTAACTCAGTAGCTGATCTGCCCACGCTAACTCACGAGACGTCGGTCAGCATGCCCTGGTAGGAGGAGGCCAGGGGGTAGGCCGGGCGACGATCCCCGTCCCCCGCCCCCCGTTGACAGAGCTTAAGCTCTGTCCCTACGAAACCAGACCGCCGGGTGTTTACAATGAGCGTTCATGACCACCGCAGCGCTCGCGCTTGTGCTTTGTTCGGCGGTGATCCACGCCTCGTGGAACTTCCTGGTGAAGCGCAGCGGGCACAAGGTCGTGTTCTTCTGGGTGATGGCGGCAGCCGGGTTGCCCTTGGTAGCGGGGCCGGCGATCTTCTTCGCGGTGCGGGAAGACTTCGGGTGGACGCAGCTCGCGTACTGCCTCGGCACGATGACCCTTCACGCGATGTACGCGATCACGCTGACGCGCGGGTACTACCTGGGGGACCTGTCGTCGGTGTATCCGGTGTCGCGGGGGATCGGGCCGGCGCTGGTGCCTCTGCTAGCAGTGATCTTCCTTGGCGAGAGCGTGTCTGCGCCAGCGGTGATGGGGATTGGGCTGGTGGTGTGCGGGATCTTTGCGGTGCAGATCGACTCGCGTTTACTGGGCGATATGACGCACCCTTTCCGGGCGTTCACGACGCCGGCGATGCGAGTGGCGATCGCGACGGGGTTGGTGATCTCGTGCTACTCGCTGTGGGACAAGGCCGGGCTCAACCATGACGTGCCGCCGATTACGCTGCTGCTGTTCACGGTGATTGGGAATTTCGTGGGGCTGTTGCCGGCGATCCTCTGGGGGATCGAGCCGGGGACGCTGCGCCGGGAGTGGGTCAACCACCGGCAGAGCATGCTAACGGCGGCCGTCATCGCGCCGCTGGGGTACGCGTTCGTGCTGATCGCGCTGACGACTTCGCGGGTGAGCTACATCGCGCCGTCGCGGGAGGTTGGAATCGTGATCGGGACGGCGATGGGGGTGCTACTGCTGGGCGAGGGGTACGGGATGACGCGCATCTGGGGGTCGGCGCTGGTGGTGGCCGGGGTGATCGTGCTGGCGGTGGCGCCGTGATGGGAGTAGTCAGTAACTAGTAGCCAGTGAACGTGCTGCTGCGGGAGTGGAAGTTGCGTTGGTGCACGTCCCCCGCCGCCCAGCCAGATCCTGCTGCCGCAGGATGACAGAGGTTAGGCCCCGGGGCGGATGAAGCGGCGAAGCGACGCCCGCGTGGCCGGGTCGCTCGCGCCGATCTCCAGCTCTGCGAGGGCGGCTTCGGCGGCCATGCCGACGAAGAGGCGGGCGGCGGCGAGAGGATCGGGCCAGGACATGGCGCGGAACTCGATGGCGGCGAGTTCGGCGAAGCGGCGGTTGCGGTCGGCGACGGCCTGGGAGACGAGGGGCTCGCCGCGGGCCTCAAGGAGGAGGGCCTTGAGGGCGGGCTTACCGAGACAGCCGTCGAGGTAGGCTTCGGCGCCGAGCCAGAGACGCTCGGCACCGGGTTCGCGGCCTTCGATCGCGGCGCGGACGCGGGCCGCGAGGTCATCGTGGAACTTGCGGTGGAGAGTCGCGAGGTAGACTCCGCGGTCCGGGAAGTGCGTGTAGAACGTGCCCTTGGCGACGCCGGCTTCGGCGACTACGTCGTCGATCGTCATCGCGCCGAGGCCCTTGGACTCGGCGAGGGTGAAGCCGGCGGCGAGGAGCGCCTCAGCCGTGGGATGCGACGCCGTTGGCGGCATTCGCGACCTCCTGCAGGAACGGCTGGACGGCGGCTAGGAAGGCGTCCGGGTCTTCGGCGAAAGGCATGTGTCCGGTGTCCAGCGGCACGAGACGGGCGCCGGGGATGAGTGCTTCGGCGGCGCGGCCGTCGGTCTTGAGCTTGAGGACGGGGTCGTGCTTGCCCCAGACGAGGAGAGCCGGGCAACGGATGTTCGCGGCTTCGGTGGTGAGGTCGTGGCCGGGAGAGGCGAAGCTGCGCCAGAGGGCGGCGTCGACGGCAACGGTTGTGGGGTTGCGGGCGCCGGCGTCGGTGCGATCGAGGATGGCCTGCGTCCATTCGTTGCGGCGCTTGAGGTAGGTGCGGGCGAAGCGGCCGGCGATGCGGCGGGTGATGCGCGCGCTGCCCTTGAAGGAGCAGAAGAGGCGCCCCTGGAGGTTGGGCCTGGTGAAGCCGCCGGAATCGACGAGGACGATGGCGCGCACGAGGTCCGGGCGGCGGGCGGCGAGGCGGGCGGCGGAGAAGCCTCCGACGGAGTTGCCGATGATGATCGCGGGACCGAGGGCGAGATGTTCGACTGCTTCCTGGGCAACGTCGGCGAACATCATGGCGGAGGCGGTGCGCGGGTCGGCGGGTGGGAGTGAGTCGCCGTAGCCGGGGAAGTCGAGCGCGATGACGTGGTGGCTGGCGGAGAGGGCGGGGATGATGGCGTCGAAGTCGTGGGCGGAGCCGGGGTTGGCGTGGAGGAGGACGATGGGGTCGCCGGAGCCGTATTCGTGGACGGCGATGGGGCCGTGGGACGTTTGGATTGTGGGCATGGATGGCTCCTTTAGTCGCCGACTGACTGGTCAGTCATACTAGTGCTCGTGTTGTCGATTGTCAAGATGCTCTTGCACTGCGCAGCGCTTGTTGGGCCCGTTCGGGACGCTCTCGCCGACATGTGGCTTCGAAGCGCTTCAGCTTCGACTCCCGATTGACATCGGGGACTCAGCTTTCGCTGGCGAGACTAGGCCCTTCGACAAGCTCAGGATGATCGAGCGGTGGTGGTAAACTCCGGCACGATACTCATAGACGAAAGGGATCGAATGATGGGTCGAAATGCGTTGGTGCTGGGTGGCGGCGGTGTGCTGGGTATAGCCTGGGAGACGGGCGTTCTGGCGGGGTTGGCAGAGGCGGGGGTGGACGTGACGCAGGCGGACCTGCTGGTCGGGACGTCGGCGGGGTCCGTGGTGGCGACCCAGATCGGGCAGGGCCGGACGCTCGGCGAGATGGTCGAGGCGCATCTGCAGAACAGCAACGCTGACTCACAGCTGCCGATGGGCGAGTTCGACCTGTCGTACCTCATGTCCGTTTTCCAGAAATGGGGAGCGTTTTCGGAGATGACGGAGGCGAACTGCGCGGAGATCGGCGCGATGTCCCTGGCCGCGAAGACGGTTACGGAGGACGAATTCGTGGGGCCGATCGGCGGGATGATCGGGCCGGAGTGGTCGGATCGGGACGTGCGGCTGACCGCGGTGGACGCGACGACGGGCGAGTTCCGGGTCTGGAGCCGCGACGATGGAGTGGACGTGCGGCGGGCAGTCGCCTCGAGTTGCGCGGTGCCTGGTATGTTCCCGTGCGTGACGATCAACGGAAAGCGCTACCAGGACGGCGGGGTGCGTTCGGGCACCAATGCCGATGTCGCGAGTGGATTCGAACGCGTGCTCATCATCGCGCCGCTGGGGGCCCGCGGAACCGGTACCGATGTGTTGATGGGGCGGCAGGCGCGCGACGAGGCTGAGGCGTTGTCCCGCGAAGGCGCGCAGGTGGAGTTGGTCTTCCCGGACGCGAAGGCGCTAGAAGTGATGGGCGTGAACCTGATGGACCCGACGTTGCGGCCGGCGACGGCGGAGGCGGGGATGCGGCAGGGGCGCGAACTGGCGGCGCTGGTGCAGTCGTCCTGGGCGTTGGCCCGGTAGCTGGTGAAGGCAACAGGCGGGCAGGTCGATCACCTCGTATACGCGGTTCCTGAGCTAAGCGCCGGGATCGCGGAGGTGGAACGGCTGCTGGGGGTGCGGGCGGCGATGGGTGGCAAGCACACCGGCCGGGGGACGCACAACGCGTTGCTGGCGTTGGGCCGGACGTCGTACCTGGAGATCATCGCGCCCGATCCAGAACAGCCAGACCCTGCAACGCCGCGGCCGTTCGGGCTGGACACGCCGCGGGAACCGCACCTCGTCACGTGGGCGATGATGGTGGGGGACATCGAACGGCGAGCTGAAGCGTCGCGTGGAGCCGGGTATGACCCCGGAGCGGTGATGGGGATGAGCCGCGCGCTGCCGGACGGTGGCGAGCTGCGCTGGCGGCTGACGGCGAGACCGGACGCCTTGGTGGAGCCGGTGCGCCTGGTGCCGTTCCTGATCCAGTGGGAACCCGGCGCTCACCCGGCGCAGACGTCGCCTGGCGGGTGCACGTTGATGTCGCTGGAAGGCGAGCACCCGCACCCGACGGAAGTCGAGGCGATGCTCGACGCGCTCGGTGTGGCGATGCCGGTCACCGAGGCGGGACGTCAGGCGCTGATCGCGACGATCGAGTGCCCGCGCGGCACGGTCATCCTCTCGTAGCGGGCGCTACGGGGTGAGGTCGGAGTAGTAGCGGTTGACGTTCGTGCCGGCGATCGGGCTGTAGAACAGTAGCAGACCGGCGGCGTCCGCAGCCGGGACCTCCCAGCAGAGATTGCCGGTGAGCGTGCTGCCGGGACCGACTTCCGTCTCCGGGAACGGGTTGGGGATGACACCGCAACCGTGCTCGAACGTGTACGCCTGCTGTGACGGCCCGACCGAGCGCAATGTGTAGCCGGCCGCAAAGGCGATGGCTGGTTCGGCGCCCAGGTAACGGACCTGCACCGTCGCGAGGAAGTACTGCTTGCCGGCGTCGGGCGGAAGGTTTGTCGCGTCGAGGGCGATGATCTGCGCGGTGGCGTCAGGCGTGCCAGCCATCACGGTCACTTCCCAGCCATCCGAGTAGGTGGCGGGCGTTCCGATAGGGAGAGGGTTCTGCTTGGTGGTGCCGGGTATGAGCGTCGGGATCGGCACTGGCGAAGCGGATGGGCTGGGCGAGACCGTTGGCGCAGCCGGGGCCGAAGCTCGAGGTGTGGACGTCGGTTGGACGGCCGTATCTCCGCCACCACCGCCACAGGCGACCGTGAGGCTCAACGAGGCACAGAACAGGAAACCGATAAGTATTCGCATGCGGAGTTAACCCTTTCTAAGTAAAGGGACGCCGCTCGGGCCGAAATGTAACTGTTCACGGTGCGGGATTTCTTGCGTGTAGCCCCTACGTTGCGGTTAGTCTCTAAAAGTAGTGATTTCGCGGTGTGCCGTCGAAACGGCCGCTTTGCAGGCAACAGCGCTTGAAAGCGGCGCGCCGATCCGCACGGACAGGGGTCGTTGCG